>CALCVR010000256.1 GCA_937905915.1 uncultured Eubacteriaceae bacterium | reverse complement strand
TTGGTTGCGGCTTCGTCCAAAGCGGCTTTCAAATCCTGCTTATTTTTATCGGTAGCAGGTCCATCAGGATTCTCTGCTTCAATAAACTGAATGTAATCCAGATACAAGTAGCTGGATTTCGGAGTTAAGTAGACATGAGTCAGCCCAGCCGGGATTACAGTATCAAAATTAAAGGTTTTTTCGCCGTAAGCACCCCATCCAGTGGTGGGTAGATCAAGAGTTGCTATCACAGGGCCAGTGGGAGAACCGGTACGGATTTCAAGGGATTCGTTGCCCCAAGATACCTGGTAACCGATGGTGATGCCGGAAGCTCCGTTGGTGTCTGTAAAGTCGATGCGGCGGAATGCAGCGGCGCCGTCACCATAATAGCTGCCAGTGATATATTTACCACCGCTGGCATTAGAATCGTCGCGGACACTAATCCCTGAAGAGAAGTTATCGTTGTAGGATTCAGCCTCGATCTTCTCAAACGGTGCGCGTTTGGCATTGCTCTCCAATGCTTTAATAGCGGCATTGATGTCGGCAGCGGCCTTTTCGCGCTGTTCCTTACTGGAGTCCGGATTGTCATATACTGCCTGTCCGGCTTCGACAGCAGCAGTCAAAACAGCGAAGGATTCCTCAGTATATCCCTCGCCAGTGATGGCCTTTGCCGCATCCAAAGCAGCCTTCAACTCGACCTTACCGTTGCTGACCAATGCTTTTACTGCATTTTCAAGAGCAGTAGAGGCCGTATTGAGCTCATCAACACTGGCGTCTGGGTTGTCCACAATCCCTTGAGCCTTTTGGATAGCTTCTTGCAGAGCCGCGAAGGATTCTGGAGTATACAGATCTCCTTCGATTGCGCAAGCCTCTTCAATCTTTTCATTCAGCAGATTCTTTATGTAGCTAACACTGCCGATAAAGAGATCGTCAATATAAGCGCTGAAATTCAAGGGGTCGCCTCCATAAGAACTTCTGGAGGTTTCACGGTCGTGATCCTGATAGCTGAACAAAACATCTGTAATGGTATTGCCAGCGGCAAGTTTGCCAATTTCACAAGTGACAAACACCCATTCGCCGGCTTTACCAGGACGCTCTGCGGCAGGGCTCATGGAGATACCGTTTTGATCCACTGCATCGGGACGTTCGCTCAAGGGCAAACCGTCGGCAAAATTCAAGTCGAGGTTGACATGATTGTTACAGCCAGCGTCCATCTTCATCCAGTAGCTGATGTAGGTATCTTCTTCAACGGGAATTTCTGTATTGTAGTAGATGTAGCCTTCCAATGCGGGTGCGCTGGTATCGTTTGCAGCGCCGGAACCTTGGCGGATCTTGCCGCTCATCCTAAAGGCATTGCCGCCATCGCGGCCGCCGTAAGAGGAGCCCAGGTTGACATTTTCTACGTTGCTTAGCCACTGATTCTTATTTGTCTCAGCAGCGGGATCTCCGGATTCAAACCCGGTGGAGCCGCCCTTATAGGCGCTAATCTCGCCGCGGTCATCATTGCGCTCTCTGGAATCATACAGCTCTGTAACAACCTGGCCGGGTGCGCTCTCATTGGCAACAGTAGCAGCCATTATGACGATATCCTCATCATCGGGCAGAGTAACGGTAGTAGCTCCTTCAGGAATGTTCAAAGCATATTTGAACATATAGGTATCGGCTGCAATCTTATCGGTGTCGCGATAATGACGATGGGTGGATACAAAGGCAACATCGTCTTCTTTAATGTAGCCATTGCGTTCGGGCATCATGTTGGAAATATAATTCCATTCGCCAACATTTTCCGCGTAGTCGGCGATGCTGATGGTCTGAGCGCTGTCTCCAACCTGGAAGGTCGCTTCACGGTCGTTGTTGGTGGAGAATGCTAAGAGATACAGAGTATTGTAGTCTCCTTCAGGCAGGTCAATAGTCTGGCCTTTGGCCTTAATGGCATTCTTTTGGCCGTCTTCCTTGCTGCCCAGGACAAAGTCTACACCCGCAGCTGTGATGGTACTGGGAAGCAATTCGCTGGGGAATGCATCCTGATTGACGGTTAAGTCGGCGTCATCTTTGTTGGCGTTGGAAGAGATGGCGTCGGTATCATAAGGCAAAATCACCGATGCGGAAGCGGCTTTTTTTCCCTTAATGGTAGCATCCTTCAACTTGATGGCAAAGGTACGCACTTCATAAGGAGTCATGTCAAAGATAAGCTTGCCATCTTCCAAACGGTATGCACTAGTTTCAGCGAGGGCTTCCTCGGTCAGAGCTTCTTCGGAAGCAAACACCGGGCGAACCGATTCAATGCCATCGCCAATGGTAAATTCAACATCAGAGGCAGCCTTGTTGGCTCCTTCGTTGAAACGGACGATGATCTCGTCGCCCTTGTTCTCAAGGCCCTCGCCCACTTCGCCGGCTTTAATGGTACGGACGATAATATCATCGTTGCTGACGCTGGCAAACGAATAGTTGGAACCCAGATTGCCTTCATGCTGGACGGTCTGATATGCTGTCATAGGCTGGGTGAAGAACTGTGCTTCTTGCTGTGTGTTGCTCTCGCCTACGGTACCACTGTGGCCGTAAATAGAGAATCCAAACACGTTCTCGCCTACATCCAGCACATTCATTCCATGGTCGCCGTCCCAAGGATGATCCTTGTGAGGCGTATGGATCAAGGTCAGGCGCAAGGTATCGTCATATGGTTTGTCCCAACCGTTTTTGCTGTCGCTTAGGATGGAAACGCCGTAGCTGCCGTCCTCTGCGGTGATGTCCGCCCATTTCTGAGCCGGGACTTCGGCTTGACGGTTGGTATTGTTGGGACGTTCAATGGCGCCCAAACCCAAATCATAAGTAGCGTTGGCGTTACCACAGGTCAAATTAAATTCACTCTTGAGGAAGGTAGAGCGCTCATCCCAATCAATCCAGTTTTGAACGTCTACTGTGGAACCGCCATTCTCCAAGCTGATGGTCTGTTCATAAGTGGAGTTTTTAAACTGACGGGTGACTTTGATGGCCACGCGTGCTGGGCCGTTTTCCACCACTTCCATTTTTGCCGCCGTATCGGCCACATAGGTGTGCGGATCTTTATTCCAGTAGTTGCCGATGGGAAGTTCCCATGCCTGCCAAGTGCCTGGGTTGTCGTTAAACATACCCATGCGGATGGGATCGGAGAGCAATTCTTTTTGTAGCTCTTTGTCAAAGATGCTGCTGATGTCACCGTTTTCATCGATGGAGACAGTGTATTTTTCATTCTCCAACGTATTGGCCGTGACCTTCAAGGAGCTGGCCACCTGGCTGGCGGCATCGGCCTTGCGGACGTCATACACACGGTAGCCCATGGATTTCACATCGGCTTCAAAGGCAATCTCTAAGGTATTTCCATCCCTCCTGAGAATTTGAGAAGCCACTTCGTTGCCCTGGTCGTCGTACACACGGATGAAGTCACATTCTTCCGGCATGGTAACGCTGGCCGTTACCACATCCTGGCGGTCGATGGCCACCGGATTATTAACCACCAATGCAACGCCCTGTGCTTTGCTGGTATCCATTACAGATGCCACGCCTCCAATGGCGTTTTCATACTCATTGCCAAACTGGTTGAGGGAAAGCATATAATCGTTCCAGCTGCGCAGATAAACAGCCGCCACGCTGGTGCCGGTGATATCGTCGTGGAACTGATGGGTAATAACGCGTTTCCACGCAGTGGTTAAAGCTTCCATAGGATACTCTTGCGTACCCAGCCAGGTAGCTGCAACTGCGGACGATTCAGCATTGGTTCCCAAAAGCTCATTGCGGCTGTTCCAGCGGTGGCCAGTAGCGCGGGCAGTATAGGAGCCGGTGCCGTGCTCGCTCATGAGGAATTCACCGTTGTAGTTGGGAAGAGCGGCTTTTTCTTCGGGAGTGATGTCCCTAGCCCACTGGTCGGTAGAGGCCGAGATAACCTTAACGGCGTTTTGGTCGTTCTGTGCCATAGCGTTCATCAGGTTGCTGACCGAGCTGGCGGTGGGACCGCCGCCGCAGTCGCCGATGCCATGGTAGAAGGTAACGGCGTTCCAGCCATTTTTCTTATTGGTGGCAAGACGGCTGGACATAGCGGAACGTAGATTAGAAGGCGTCTGATAGTTATAGTCGGTATTGACAATAGAAGCCAAAGCCGTTTTACCATCCGGGCCTGTCCAACGTCCTACGTCGTAAGGCAGATCCACGGCGCAGCCCCAACTGAGTTTTTGAGTGGAGAATCCCAGCAAGTTAGAGTGTACCATGACAGAGGGCAATGCCGCCCCAAATCCGAAACAGTCGGGCAGGAAAATATCCTTGCTGCGTTTGTCATTGCCAAATTCATCGGCAAAGTACTGATTGCCATACAGGATATTACGGAAAAGCCCTTCTGGAGAGGGAGCGTTGACATCGCCATTTTCCCATGCGCTGCCTGCGGTATTCCAACGCCCGGCCGCTATGTATTCCTTGATCTGCTCATAAACGTCCGGATAATACTCCTTGATGATAGCGTAGCGATAAGCGCCTTCAAAGTTAAAGTTGTAGTCCGGGTTTTCTTCAATATACGCAAAGTTCTGGTTGAAAACGGCAGGCAGATAATCACGTACTGTGACGCCAAACTCCCAGTTCCACACCGTATCCAAATGGGCGGTTGCGATGGAATAGATTCTTCCATCCTCTGGAACAGGCTCTTCTGCTCCTGCCATTGCAGTGGGCATCGCAACAGATGCAGCCATAGCTGTAGCCAGGAAAGCCGACATCAGCTTCTTCCATTTCTTCATGCTGTCTTTGCCTCCTTCACTTTTGAGTCTTTTTCAATATTTTTCTTCTTCAATTAGATAACAAATAGTAAATGTTATCTAATTCATTTTTTAGTATACCTGTTTCACAGAGATAAGTCAACCAAAAACAGCCTCTTTTATATAATATTTTTCTATATTTTTTCTTTATTAATTTTGTATTCAATATAAAAATTATAATTTTTTTGTCATATAATATCGCTTACAGCACAAATTTTGATCTATTGCTGAATTTACTGTAGCTAA
>CALCVR010000255.1 GCA_937905915.1 uncultured Eubacteriaceae bacterium | reverse complement strand
ATGGCTTTGGGCAGAATTTTCCCATAAGACACCACGGCGATGAGATCGGGATTCCAGGCTTTGATGGGCTCCCAGGAATCCTCCTGCTTGAGAGAAGTAGGCTGATAAACCGGGATGCCCTTTTCCTCGGCCAGTACCTTAACAGGCGGCGGCGTCAGGATATATTTGCGCCCCTTTGGTTTATCGGGTTGGGTCACGACGCCGGATACTGTATGCCCTGCGTCAAGCAGCGCTTGCAGGCATGGTACGGCAAAATCCGGTGTCCCCATAAAAACGATGTTCACATTGCATCATCCATTCTTATTTTTCGTCGTCCAGCATATAAAGCACATGGCTGTAAAATAATTTGCCGTCCAAGTGGTCAATCTCATGGCAGAAAGCCCTGGCCAGCAGTTCCCTGCCGGTGATGGTGAAATATTCGCCGTTGCGGTCTTGGGCCTTGACCGTTACCTGCATAGGCCGGGAAGTGACGCCGTATTTGCCCGGACAGGACAGGCAGCCTTCCGCCTCCCGCTGTTCCCCTTCTTGGGCGATGATCTCAGGGTTAATGAGCTCAATCCTGCCCTCTCCGACATCGATTACCACTGCACGGCGCAGTACGCCCACCTGTACCGCTGCCAGGCCCACTCCATCGTCTTTCATGGTTTCGTACATATCGTCCAGTAGGATGTGCAAACGCTCATCAAACTTTTCCACCGGCCTGGACACCTTTTTTAGAACAGGGTCGCCTTCTTTTACAATATTGCGAATGGCCATCAAAATCAATCCTTTCTCAATGAAATATTTATAACAGTTTCGTAACCGATTTAAAGATAACTATAAGTATTTGTTTTCTATAAGATTCCCTCTGGGTTCATGTCTGCAAAGGCTGTAACGTCGGAATACTCCCGATTTCTTCCAAAATCAGTGAGCAGCCGGGCCATCAGTTCCCGGAAGCGCCTTCCATCCCGGCATTTGATAATCAAGCGGTAGCGGTACTTCCCGTTCATCCTCGCGATGCCGGCCGGCGCAGGACCCAGCACTCGCAAGGGCAGTTCGCTGTATTCCCTCGATGCAAAATCGGTAAACCTCTTTAGAAAATAGCGGGCGCCATCGGCCACCTTTTGTTCCTTAATCCCTAGAAAGCCTACCATACAGATATCACAAAACGGAGGATACAACATCATCTTCCTTGTGGCGATTTCGGTTTCGTAGAATTCCTCATAGTCCTGCCGGGCGGCTAGGCGTAAAATGGGATGGTCGGGAATGTAGGTTTGGATGATGGCTCGCCCTTGTGTTCCCCGCCGTCCCGCCCGTCCCACTACTTGAGTAAGCAGGGCAAAGGTGCGTTCATAGCTCCTGTAATCATCATTATATAGCGGCTGATCGGCTAAAATCACTCCCACCAGCGTCACCTTTTCAAAATCCAATCCCTTTGCCACCATTTGCGTCCCGATCATGATGTCGTATTGCCCTTTGGCAAAATCTTTCAGCTTGCTCTCATGGGCCAAATGAGACATGGTTGTATCGGTATCCATGCGGACAATGCGGGCGTTTGGCAGCAGTTCCTGAAGCTCCTGCTCCACCCGCTGGGTTCCAAAACCTGTATACTGGATGTGCCCCTCCCCGCAGTGGGGGCATACCGACGGCGCCTCCTGGGAATGGCCGCAGTAATGGCACATCAATCGTCCGTTGGCGGCGTGATAGGTCATGGAGATGCTGCAATAAGGGCAAGAGATGACCTCACCGCAGCTTCGGCAGGAGGCAAATGTGTTGTAGCCCCGCCGGTTGAGCAGTAAAATGGATTGATTTCCTGCCGCTAAATTTTGTTCCAGCGCTTCCCGAAGCGCCTCACTGATGGATCCTTCTCCCGGAGGTTCACTCCGCATATCCGCTATCTCCACTTTAGGGAGCACGGCGTCGCCATACCGCTCCTTGAGTTGATAAAGGCGGTACTTCCCGCGCTTGGCTGCATAATAGCTCTCCAGCGACGGCGTAGCCGAACACAAAAGAAG
Organism: uncultured Eubacteriaceae bacterium; assembly: GCA_937905915.1. Lineage (GTDB taxonomy): Bacteria > Bacillota > Clostridia > Oscillospirales > Acutalibacteraceae > Solibaculum. The sequence continues at coordinate 4,701 of CALCVR010000255.1, read as the reverse complement.
CAGAGCCTTGTGCCATTTGGCGCGAAATTGGGCTACGTCCCTGGCGTGAAATCGAGGGGACGCCTCCGATTTATAGGTGGATTCTTGTTCCTCGTCCATGATGATAAGTCCAATGTTTTCACAAGGGGCAAATACGGCTGAGCGGGTTCCTACGATGACGGTGGCCTCCCCGCTTTTAATTCGTTTCCATTCATCCAGCCGCTCTCCCAGGGATAGGCCGCTATGCACCACCGCTACCCGATTGCCGAAGCGGGAGTAAAACAGGCCCATTGTTTGAGGCGTCAGCGAGATCTCCGGCACCATAACGATAATCGAACAGCCGCTTTTTTCAACCTCTTCCGCCAGCCGCAAAAACACCTGCGTTTTCCCACTGCCGGTAATTCCGTGCAATAAGGAAACACCGCCTCCCGCGCGAATCTGCGCCAGTAGGCGGTCAAAAACGTCTTGTTGCGATTGTGTAAGCTGAATGGGCTGGGCTTTCCCTTGCGCCCGATCCCGGAATGGATTGCGGTAAACCTGATGCTGGTAGCACAAAACAATTCCCTTGCGCTCCAAAGCGGTTACCACTCCAGGACCACAGAAGGCGAAATATCCAATCTCTTTGATGGAGGCGGTACCGGCCTCCTGCAAAAAACGCACCACGTTCTTTTGTTTGGGCGTTAGCCCCGATCCGCTGAGCAGTTGTTCCGCCGCTCCAGGATCGGCTAGACGCGCCATTCGTACCGTCAAATCCCCAACCCGGCGGACGGCATTATCACTGCGTAGAATAATGCCTTGTTCGGCTAGTTCATCCGGCAAACGGCTTTTTTCATCTAGCCCCATAACCTTTAATAGCCGGCTGCGGGTCACCATAGCGCGGCTGCGTCTCAGCATCTCCACCAGTCTTTTTTCCTCATCGCTGAGATCTTCCATCTTCTCCAGCGGCACGTCGGGAGCCGCACAGTAACTCACCGAAAGATTGACGTTGATCCCGGCAGGCAGCATGGCTTTGGCCGATTCAAAAGCGGTACAGTAAGTCTTTTGCTTCAGCCAATCGGCCAATTTCAAAAGTTCTGGGGATAAAACCGGCTTTTCATCCAGCAGCGAATGGAGCGGCTTGATCTTTTCCACATCAGCCGTCTCACTTAGGGACATGACAAGACCCTGCCGTTTGCGGTTGCCCATTCCAAAAGGTACTACCACCCGACAGCCCGGCTGAACCTGCCCCCTCAGCTCCACAGGGATACGATAACCGTACAGTTTATCAAAATGAAAAGCTGTCCCCTCCACCGCAACATTAGCAATCGAAGCCGCGGACGCTGGCAATGTCATTGCATAGGATCCTCTTCTTGATCCTCAGGATGAGGATGGGTGATAAGAAGATGCCCTTCTCGCAGCTCTTCCAAAGCTAGGCTGACGGGCTTCTCGGTCAGCGGGACTTCTTCCTGCTCAGCCTTTTCCGCAATGTTACGAGCTCTCTTGGCGATTGCCATCACCAGAGCATAATAACTTTCATCGGTTTTTAAATCAGCAATTCCCGTTTTCAGCATCGTTAAGTACCTCCTGAACAAAATGAGTCATATGGGCAGCCCGGGATTTCTCCGCCGACAGAATGGCCAGCACATCTCGAGCCGCATCATCAAGATCATCGTTTACTACAATATAATCATACTGATCCGCCTGCTTCATCTCATCGACAGCCGTCTGAAGCCGTTTTTGTACGACCTCTTCGGTCTCTGTATTACGTCCGATGAGTCGCTTTTTCAGCACCTCCATACTGGGAGGCATGATGAAAATTGTAACGGCATCCGGGATTTTGCCCTTGACCTGATGGGCTCCCTGTACTTCAATCTCCAAAAGTACGTCCCTTCCCTCTTCTCTCCATTGATGCACGGGAGCAGCAGGCGTCCCATAGTAATTATCGCAATAACGGGCGTATTCCAAAACGCCGTCCTGTTTAATCAGCTCTTCAAATTGGGGCTTGGTCATATAGTGGTAATGAACCCCGGCTACTTCCCCATCCCGAGGGCCTCTCGTGGTGGCTGAAACCGAGAGGCGGATGCCCTCCTCCATCTCCAGCAGACGTCCTACCACCGATCCTTTTCCCGACCCGGACGGGCCGGACAAAATCACTACCAATCCCTTATTCATCCTCTTCCAACTCCTCGTCGTCCTCATGGTCGTTTAAGCGGTTGGCCACCGTCTCAGGCTGCACAGCCGACAAAATCACATGATCGCTGTCGGTGATGATGACGGCGCGGGTACGACGGCCATAGGTGGCATCGATGAGGGCGCCGCGATCCTTTGCATCCTGCATAATGCGCTTGATGGGAGCCGATTCCGGGCTGACGATGGCCACCAGCCGGCTTGCCGACACCATATTGCCAAATCCAATGTTAATGAGTTTCATGCGAAAGTCCCTCCCGTAACGCCTTAGTACGGTTTATTCAATGTTTTGGATCTGTTCACGGATTTTTTCAATTTCCGCTTTGACGTCCACTACCACTCGTGCGATTTCAACATCCTGAGCTTTTGACCCAATGGTATTGGTTTCCCGGTTGATCTCCTGAACTAAAAAGTCCAGCTTGCGGCCAATGGGACTTCCTCCATCCAGCATGGAATAAAGCTGGCTGATATGGCTTCTCAGACGGATGGTTTCCTCTGCGACAGCGGTTTTATCGGCAAAAATAGCCGCTTCATTTAGAATCATGCGTTCGTCTAAGGTTTTGTCGGCCAGCACTTCCTTGAGGCGCGCTTCCAACTTGGCCCGATAAGCCGCCACCGTTTCAGGGGAACGCTGCTCCACAAACGCCACCTTTTCTAAAATATCAGCCCCATGGGCGCGGACGTCCTCAGCCATACGGGTTCCCTCTGTCTCCCTCATGGCAATAAAGTCATCAGTAGCTTTGCTGAGAACCTGGCTGACCGCTGCCCAGATGCGTTCTTCATTCTCCGGGGTTTTCCGCACGGTAAAGATATCGTGATATCCAGCGATAGTGGATACCGTCACATCATCCGGCAACTCATACCGTTGGGAAAGTTCCCGCAGAGCCTTGACATATCCCGCCGCCAAAGTATCGTTGATCTCCACCTGGGCTTCCACCGTATCCAGCGATTCTACCGCCACATACACGTCCACCTTGCCTCGGTTAACCCGGGACTGCAAATAGGATTTGACCTTTTCATCCAAAAAGCCGTAGGCTCGAGGAGTCCGGGCGGAAAATTCAAAATAACGGTGGTTGACCGATTTGATCTCCACCGTAATATCTAAACCGTCCAGCACCTCTTGGGCGCGGCCATAACCGGTCATGCTGCGAATCATAAGCTTCGACCTACCGTTTCTTTTAGTTTCTACCGTTTATTTTACAGGCTTCCAGGCCGTCTGTCAACCAAGTTCCCTTGTCAGCGGCCCTCTTGGGGACGATATTCTTTTCTCATGTTCTGCATCAAAGAAAAGGCCGCCGGTCCTGGTGAAACAGGCGGCGGCCCACTCTTTTCATTTCTGTAAATGATGAGAAGTCCCGCCCGCTTAGGCGATATTCTCAATCTCCCAGCCCTTACACTGGATGGACTTTTTTCTCCATATCAACATGGCTGTCGATGCCGTATTTCTTATTACGGCGCTGTTCAAAGAACTTGACCGCCACCTGACCGAACTGGGCATAGGACAATACATCCTCTTCCTGCTCGATCCACTGGCTGCATTCTTCACGCAGCTTGTCCAGCTCAGGCTCCAGACGATCGGCAGGACGACAGGTAATGACCTCTTCGTCACCGATGATCTTCTTGCGGAATTCCTCGGAAATCGGCACAGGAGTGGCGCCGTATTCGCCGCGGACAATGCCTTTGAATTCCTTGGTACACATCTTATAGCGCTCGCCGTTGATGACGTTAAATACCGCCTGGGTGCCGACGATCTGGGAGGATGGGGTAACCAGAGGCGGGTAACCGGCGTCAGCGCGTACACGCGGTACTTCAGCCAGCACTTCTTCCAGCTGGTCCTCTCGGCCAGCCTGCTTGAGCTGAGACACCAGGTTGGATAACATGCCGCCGGGGACCTGGTACAGCAATGTGTTAGCATCCACGCCCAGCATCTTGGTGTTGAGCAGGCCGCTCTGGATGTACTTTTCACGCAAGGGCTGGAAGTACTCGCGCACTTCATTGAGCTTGTTGAGATCCAGGCCGGTATCGTACTCAGTGCCCTTCAAAGCGGCTACCATGGATTCTGTAGCCGGATGGGAGGTACCCAGAGCCAACGGGGAAATGGCGGTGTCGATAATATCGGCGCCGGCTTCGATGGCTTTCATCATGACCATAGAGGCAAGGCCGGAAGTATAATGAGAATGGATCTGGATTGGGATCTTGACAGCTTTCTTAAGCGCCTTAACCAGATTATAAGTGGCGTAAGGAGTCAGGAGTCCAGCCATATCCTTGAGGCAGATGGAATCAGCGCCCTCTTCTTCCAGGACCTTGGCGTATTTTACATAGTATTCGTCGGTGAACACATCGCCAGTGGTATAAGAGATAGCCACCTGAGCGTGAGCGCCCTCCTTCTTGGCGGCCTTAATGGAAGTCCGCAGGTTGCGCACGTCGTTCAGAGCGTCAAAAATACGGAGAATATCAATACCATTGGCCACTGATTTCTGGACAAAATACTCCACTACGTCATCGGCGTAATGGCGGTAGCCCAGGCAGTTTTGCCCCCGGTAAAGCATCTGAATG
>CALCVR010000254.1 GCA_937905915.1 uncultured Eubacteriaceae bacterium | reverse complement strand
ACGGTAGTTATCTGCCGGGAAGGGGCCGGAGGCGTTGCCTTTGGCCCGTGCAAATGGGCAAGCAGGGATGCGTATTTTTACAAGTATCAAACAGGGAAAGGAATTGGGACGATGAATACCCATCAAGAGACACTTTATAGCCCCCGATTTGAGCACGACGCCTGTGGAATCGGCGCCGTGGTCAACATCGACGGGCGGCAGACCCATCAAGTGGTGGACAATGCCCTTCATATCGTAGAAAAGCTGGAGCATCGCGCCGGCAAAGACGCCACAGGCGAAGTGGGAGACGGCGTGGGCGTCATGCTGCAGATCTCCCACCGGTTTTTTGTCAAAGCGGCAAAGGATGCGGGGATCATTCTGGGCCAGGCCAGGGATTACGGCGTAGGGATGTTCTTCTTTCCCCAGGATACCCTTCGGCGCAACCAGGCCAAAAAGATGTTTGAGATCATCGCCGAGAAGGAAGGGGTCAAATTCCTGGGATGGCGTCCAGTGCCGGTCGTACCCGATATTTTAGGAAAACGGGCCAGGGATTGCATGCCGTATATCTACCAGGCTTTTGTGGCCCGTCCGGAGAGATGTGCCCGGGGAATCGACTTTGACCGTAAGCTGTACATTATCCGCCGGGAATTTGAACAGTCCAGCGACGACACCTATGTGGTCAGCCTGTCCTCCCGCACGGTGGTGTACAAAGGTATGTTCCTGGTCCATCAGCTGCGGGCCTTTTACAAGGACCTCCAGGATCCCGATTACGAAAGCGCTTTGGCACTGGTGCACTCCCGCTTCTCCACCAACACCAACCCCAGTTGGGAACGCGCCCATCCCAACCGCCTGATCCTGCACAATGGGGAGATCAATACCATCCGGGGCAACGCCGACCGTATGCTGGCCCGGGAGGAGACCATGTATTCCGACCTGCTGTCGGAGGACATCGATAAAGTGCTGCCGGTGGTCAACGCCGAAGGGTCCGATTCCGCCATCCTGGACAACACCCTGGAATTCCTCACCATGAGCGGGATGCCCCTCCCTTTGGCCGTCATGATCACCATCCCGGAACCGTGGCGGCACAGCGCCAACATGAGCCGGGAGAAAAAGGATTTCTACCATTATTACTCCACCATGATGGAGCCGTGGGACGGCCCTGCCGCCATCCTCTTTTCCGACGGCGACCTGGTAGGGGCTGTCCTGGACCGCAACGGCCTTCGCCCCTCCCGTTACTACATCACCAAGGACAATACCCTGATCCTGTCCTCGGAGGTGGGGGTGCTGGAGATCCCGCCCGAGGACATCGTCAAAAAGTCCCGTCTTCAGCCGGGCAAGATGCTCTTGGTGGATTTAAAACAGCACCGCATCATTTTGGATGAACAGATCAAACAGGATTATGCTTCCCGCAAGCCCTACGGCGAATGGGTGGACCGGTATCTGGTGCAGCTCCACGATGTTCCCATCCCCAACAAAAAGGTGGAGACCTGTACCCAGCAGTACCGGGATAAGCTTTATAAAGTGTTCGGCTACACCTATGAGGACGTGCGGGGAAGCATCCTTTCCATGGCCAAAAACGGGGTGGAGGCCACCGCGTCCATGGGCACCGATATCCCATTGGCAGTGCTGTCGGAGAAGCATCAGCCGCTGTTCCACTATTTTAAGCAGCTGTTCGCCCAGGTTACCAATCCCCCCATCGATTCCCTGAGGGAGGAGATTGTCACCGATACCACCGTCTACATCGGTTCCGACGGAAATCTGCTGGAGGAAAAAGGGGAGAACTGCACCGTCCTGGAGGTGCAAAATCCTATTTTGACCGGTGTGGATCTCATCAAGATCAAAGCCCTCAACAAACCGGGATTCCGCAGCGAGACGGTTTCCCTGCTCTACTATAAGAATACCTCTTTGGAACGGGCGTTGGAACAGCTTTTTGTCAAGTGCGACCGGGCCTACCGCAAAGGCGTCAACATCCTGATCCTGTCCGACCGGGGCATCGATGAGAACCATGTGGCCATCCCGTCTTTGCTGGCAGTGTCGGCCATTGAGCATCACCTGGTGCGCACCAAAAAGCGGACGGCCGTATCCATTATCCTGGAGAGCGCCGAGCCCCGGGACGTACATCAATTCGCGACCCTCCTGGGATACGGCGCCCAGGCCATCAACCCCTATCTGGCCCACGAGTGCATTGCCGAGCTGATCGACAAAAAGATGCTGGATAAGGATTATCACACCGCTGTCCACGATTACAACTCTGCCATTCTTCACGGCATCGTCAAGATCGCCGCCAAGATGGGCATCTCCACCCTGCAGTCTTACCAGTCGGCTCAGATTTTTGAAGCCATCGGCCTTTGCAAAGATGTCATCGACAAATACTTCACCAACACCGTCAGCCGTGTGGGAGGCATCGGGCTGAAGGAAATCGCCGAAGGGGTGGAGTATCGGCACAGCCACGCTTTTGATCCCCTGGGGCTGGGGGTGGACACCTCCCTGGACAGCATTGGTTTCTATAAACTGCGGGCCGGCGAGGACAAAGAGGATCATCTCTACAATGCCGAAACCATCGTGGCCCTTCAGCAGGCCACTCAAAACGGGGATTACGGCCGGTTTAAGGAATACACCGCTATGGTGGACAACCAGCAAAAACCCCATACCCTGCGGGGGCTGCTGGAATTTGTGTATCCTGAGGATGGGGGCATCCCTCTGGAAGAAGTGGAACCGGCGTCGGAAATTGTCAAACGGTTTAAGACAGGGGCCATGTCCTACGGATCTATTTCCGAGGAAGCCCATGAATGTATGGCCGTCGCCATGAATCGGTTGGGAGGCAAGTCCAATTCCGGCGAGGGAGGCGAGAAACCGGAACGCCTGGGCACCGAACGAAACAGCGCCATCAAGCAGGTGGCGTCGGGACGGTTCGGAGTCACCAGCCGGTACCTGGTCAGCGCCAAGGAGATCCAGATCAAAATGGCCCAAGGTGCAAAACCGGGGGAAGGCGGGCATCTGCCCGGAACCAAAGTTTACCCCTGGATTGCGGAGACCCGTTATTCCACTCCGGGCGTCTCCCTGATTTCGCCGCCCCCTCATCACGACATCTATTCCATCGAGGACCTGGCCCAGTTGATTTACGACTTGAAGAATGCCAACCGTCAGGCACGCATCTCGGTCAAATTGGTATCGGAAGCAGGCGTCGGCACCATTGCCGCCGGCGTGGCCAAAGCCGGGGCCCAGGTGGTGCTGATCTCGGGCTACGACGGCGGTACAGGCGCAGCGCCCCAAAGCTCCATCCATCACGCTGGGCTTCCCTGGGAACTGGGGCTGGCGGAAGCCCACCAGACCCTGATCCAAAATGGGCTCAGGAGCCGAGTGGTGCTGGAGACCGACGGCAAACTCATGAGCGGCCGGGACGTTGCCGTAGCCGCCTTGCTGGGGGCCGAGGAATTTGGTTTTGCCACCGCGCCGCTTGTCACCATGGGATGCCGTATGATGCGGGTGTGCAATCTGGATACCTGCCCCTTCGGCATCGCCACCCAGAACAAAGAGCTGCGCAAACGATTCAAGGGCAAACCGGAGTACGTCATGAACTTCATGCTGTTCATCGCCCAGGAGCTGCGGGAGATTATGGCAAAGCTGGGATTCCGGACTCTGGAGGAAATGGTGGGACGTACCGACTGCATCTGTGTCAAACCCAAGCAGGTAACCGAGAGGGCCGAGACGGTGGATATGGATAGGATCATCGATCCCACGTATGCCCAGGCGGATAAAATCCATTTTGACCCGGCCGACGCCTACGATTTCCATTTGGAAAAGACCGTAGACGAAGCGGTGCTTCTCAAGAGATTCAAGCCGGCGCTGCGGACCGGTGCAAAGCACGAGGAACACATTGAGGTATCCAGCGTGAACCGGACGCTGGGGACCATCCTGGGGTCGGAGATTACCCGGAAATTCCAGAATACCCTGCCCGACGACACCTTTGTCATACACTGCAAAGGCGGCGGGGGACAGTCGTTTGGAGCCTTTATTCCCAAAGGCCTGACCATCCGGTTGGAGGGCGATGCCAACGACTACTTTGGCAAAGGGCTTTCGGGAGGGAAACTGGTGGTCTATCCCCCAAAGAACAGTGCATTTAAGGCGGAGGAAAACATCGTCATCGGCAATGTGGCCTTGTACGGGGCTACTTCCGGCGAGGCGTTCATCAACGGCATCGCCGGGGAACGGTTCTGTGTGAGAAACTCCGGCGCTGTAGCAGTGGCCGAAGGATGCGGCGACCATGGCCTCGAGTACATGACCGGGGGACGCGCCGTCATCCTGGGGCCCACCGGCAAGAACTTTGCAGCCGGGATGAGCGGCGGCATCGCCTATGTGCTGGATGAAAAACACGATTTGTACCTGCGCCTGAACAAAGAACTGGTCACCATGGACGAGGTCACGGAAAAATACGACATCGCCGAACTGAAGTCCATCCTGCAAAAACACGTGGACGCCACTGGATCGCCTCTGGGCAGCCGGATTCTAGAACATTTTACCCAATATCTGCCCAGCTTTAAGAAAATCGTGCCCAACGACTATCATCGGATGCTCAGCGCCATCAGTTCGTTTGAAGAAAAGGGACTGTCTCACAAGGAAGCCACCTTGGAGGCATTCTACGAAATCCAGAAAGGATGAGGTGGTGATCAAGATGGGAAAAATCACTGGATTTTTAGAATATGAAAGGGAGGATAATTCCGCCCTGTCCCCCTTGGGACGCATTGAGAATTTCAGCGAATTTCATCCCCCTCTGGGGGAGGCGGAACGCAGACGCCAAGGTGCCCGCTGCATGAACTGCGGGGTACCTTTCTGCCAGTCGATCATCCGCCTGGGGAATATGACCACCGGATGCCCTCTCCACAATCTCATCCCCGAATGGAACGACGAGGTCTTTAACGGCAACTACCAGCATGCGTTGTCCCGCCTGCTCAAGACCAGTACCTTCCCGGAGTTTACCGGACGGGTTTGTCCGGCTTTGTGCGAGAAATCCTGTTTGTGCGGGGTAAACGGCGATCCTGTCACCATCCGGGAAAATGAACTGTTCATCATCGAGAAGGGCTTTGAGGAGGGGACTATGATCCCGCGTCCGCCGCAGGTGCGCACCGATAAGAAAGTGGCAGTGGTGGGCAGCGGCCCGGCGGGATTGGCGGTGGCCGACCGTCTCAACCGCAGGGGGCATAACGTCACCGTTTTTGAGAAGGCCGACCGCATCGGCGGACTGTTGATGTACGGCATTCCCAATATGAAATTGGAAAAGCATATTGTAGACCGCCGCGTGAGGCTCATGGAACAGGAGGGCATCACCTTTGTCACAGGTGCCGATGTGGGTGGGGAACTCCCTGCCCAGGATATTCTCAATCAGTACGATGCAGTGGTGCTGTGCTGCGGGGCAAAACAGCCCAGGTCTCTCCAGGTGGAAGGCGGCCCGGCAGAAGGAGTGCACTATGCGGTGGATTTCCTGACTTCCACCACCCGGAGCCTGCTGGAACATGGGCTCCAGGAAGACACCTATCTCTCCGCCAAGGGGAAGCGTGTCGTAGTGGTAGGAGGCGGCGACACCGGCAACGATTGTATCGGCACCTGTATCCGCCACGGATGCAAATCGATTATCCAGCTGGAGATGATGCCCAAACCTCCCGCGCAGCGCGCAGCATCCAATCCCTGGCCGGAGTGGCCCAAGACACTTAAGACCGATTACGGCCAAGAGGAAGCCATCGCCGTCTTTGGGGAGGATCCCAGGCAGTATGAAACCACGGTCAAACAGCTTCTTTCCCAAGACGGAAAACTCACTGGGGTCAAGACGGTCAAAGTCCACTTCCAGGACGGGAAACTTCAGGAAGTGCCGGACAGTGAACAGGTGCTGGATGCCGATCTGCTTCTCATCGCTGCGGGATTCGTGGGATGTGAACCGTACGTCCCCGAAGCGTTTGGCGTGGAACTGACGGCCAGAAATACGGTAAACAGTGAAGAAGGAAACTACAAAACCAATGTGGATAAGGTATTTTCTGCAGGCGACATGCGCCGGGGGCAGTCACTGGTGGTATGGGCCATTGCCGAAGGCAATCGGTGCGCGAAGCAGGTGGACAAATACCTGATGGGATATACCAACATGGAGTAGAAAAAAGATCGGGAAAAAGAAGGAGGTTTAAAAGATGGGCGCACAAACACTGTACTTTTTAAACACATTGTGGGTTGTGATGGGGGCCATTCTGGTTTTCATCATGCACGCGGGATTCACCTTTGTGGAATGCGGCATGAACCGTGCCAAGAACGCCGCCAACATCGCCATGAAAAATGTTATGACCGTTGCGGTAGGCGTTGTGGTATACTTCTTAGTGGGATATGGGCTTATGTTCGGCACCGATGTGGGAGGCATCATCGGAACAGACAATTTCTGCCTCGTTGGATTTACCAGTGCGGCTGAGATGTCAGGCGTCAATGGATTTGTCTTTTTCTTCTTTGAAGGCATTTTCTGTGCCACCTGTGCCACCATTGTGTCGGGGGCCATGGCGGAACGAACCAATTTTAACGCCTATTTATTTTTCTGTGCGATATCGGCAGCCTTTATCTATCCGATTCTGGGCCACTGGATCTGGTCGGACAACGGATGGCTCAAGGCGCTGGGATTCCATGATTTTGCCGGCGGCACAGCAGTCCATGCCATCGGGGGGACCTGTGCTCTAATAGGGGCCAAAC
>CALCVR010000253.1 GCA_937905915.1 uncultured Eubacteriaceae bacterium | reverse complement strand
GTCCTCGTCCAGCAGTTCGGGGATGCTTTCGGGCTTCAGATGGTTCTGACCCTGCTGGCGAATGATGGCCAGGCGGATGGCTTCCACCAATTTGGCCGGTTCCACATCCCTGGGGCAGCGTTCCACACAGGCAAAGCACGAAAGGCATGTGTAAATTGATTTGGATTTCATCAGCGGTTCGATCTGGCCCTTTTCCACCATGTAGACGAACTCATGGGGATGGTATTCCATCTCGTCGTAGGAGGGGCAGGTGCCGGAGCATTTGCCGCACCGCATGCATTTGAGCACGTCGACGCCGCTGATCCGAAGGATGGTTTCCTTCATGTTGTTATCCTGCATCCTAATTCCTCCTTAGTCCTTGACGCCGAGGGCTTCGGCGAGCAATTCGGTAAAGTAATAGACCGGGACGTCGTGCCCGTCCTTATTGGCGTTGAGGTTATAGAGGCACAGCGGGCAGGCGGTGATCATCATCTCCGCACCCTGATCCTCTGCACTGGTAAGGACTGCGCCGCTCTTTTTGTTGGCGAGCTCCTTATTTTCCAAGGTGACGTAACCACCGCAGCACTCATTGCGCATGGAGTAGAGCACCGGGGTGGCGCCGATGGCGCGGATGAAATCCTCCATGATCTTAGGATTCTCTGGGTTGTCCATCTGGAGCACCTTGCCGGGGCGGAGGAGAAGACAGCCGTAATAGGCGCCGATCTTCTTGCCCTTGAGGGGATTTGTCACCTTTTTGGCGATCTCGTCAAACCCAACCACATCCCGCAGCAGTTCCAGGAAGTGGATGACCTTGGTTTCACCGTGGTATTCCTTATCCAGCTGTAAATAATTGTTGGCCTTCAAAGCGATGTTTTCATCGTGGGCCATATCGTTGTTGACTTGTTTTAACACATTGTGGCAAGCCGAGCACAGGGTTACAAGATCCTGCCCAGCATCCCGGGCCGAGGCCAGGGCGCGCACCGACGATAACTTGGTGGCAATTTCGTCCTTGGCCATGGGATAGACGCCGCCGCAGCACTGCCAATCCGGAAGTTCGCTGAGAGTGATACCCAAGGCTTCGGCCGAACGGCGGGCATACCGGTCCAGTTCTTTGGCCTTGGTCTTCAGTGTGCAGCCAGGATAATAACTAAAAATCATGGTCCTCGTATCCTTTCTCAAACCTTATGAGGCTCTAAAAACCTCATGGTGATTATACCATTTGTTCGGGGTGGAATACCTCGTCAAATTTTTCCTCGGTCAGGAAGCCCAGGGAAACGCAGGCTTCTTTCAGGGAGATGCCGTCTTTGTAGGCCTTTTTAGCGGTCTTGGCGGCGTTTTCATAACCGATGTAAGGATTGAGCGCCGTCACCAGCATGAGGGAATTGTGGAGGTTGTGGTGCATCTTTTCCTTGTTGGCCTTGATGCCCACAGCACAGTTGCGGTTGAAGGAGAGGATGGCCTCAGCCAGCAGACGGGCCGACTGGAGGAAGTTATAAATGCATACCGGCATAAAGACATTGAGCTCAAAGTTGCCCTGGCTGGCAGCCATGCCCACCGCTACGTCGTTGCCCATGACCTGGACGGCCACCATGGTGACGGCTTCGCACTGGGTGGGATTGACCTTGCCGGGCATGATGGAGGAGCCGGGCTCGTTTTCCGGGATGAAGATCTCGCCCAGGCCGTCTCTAGGACCGCTTGCCAGCCAACGGACGTCGTTGGCAATCTTCATCATATCGGCAGCCAGGGCCTTGAGAGCGCCGTGGGCAAATACCAGCTCATCCTTGCTGGTGAGGGCGTGGAATTTATTAGGAGCTGTGACAAACTGCTTGCCGGTGATCTGGGACACAGCTTCGGCCACCTTGACGTCAAATCCTTTGGGGGTATTGAGGCCGGTGCCCACAGCGGTGCCGCCCAGGGCCAATTCTTTGAGTTCCGGCAGGGCGATTTCCAGCATCTTGCGGTCCTTTTCCAGAGAGGAGCGCCAGCCGCTGATCTCCTGGGAGAAGGTGATGGGGGTGGCGTCCTGGAGATGGGTGCGGCCGCTCTTGACGATGCCTTCATTTTCCACTTCCAGGCGCTTAAAGGTTTCGATCAATGTATCAATAGCGGGGAAGAGCTTATCCTCAATGGCCAGAACCGCCGAGATGTGCATGGCGGTAGGGAAGGTGTCGTTGGAGGACTGGCTCATATTGATGTCGTCGTTGGGATGCAAAAGCTTCTTGCCGGCGATCTCATTGCCGCGGTTGGCGATGACCTCGTTGGCGTTCATGTTGGACTGGGTACCGCTGCCGGTTTGCCAGACCACCAGGGGAAAATGATCGTTTAAAGAGCCGCTGATGACTTCATCACAAGCTGCCTCAATAGCATTGAGCTTTTCATCGGTCATCTTTTCCGGTTTTAAAGCGTGGTTCGCAATGGCGGCGGCCTTTTTCAGGATGCCAAAAGCATGGGTGATTTCCCGGGGCATGGTCTCGATGCCCACGCCGATGAGGAAATTCTCATGGCTGCGCTCGGTCTGCGCCGCCCAATATTTGTCGGCAGGAACCTTGATCTCGCCCATGGAATCATGTTCGATGCGATATTCCATATTGGTATCTCCTTTGTCTATGTAAATTGTGAAGAAAAATCTCTGTCACGGCTGGACAAAAAGGCACCCATTGGGGACACTGCTCGCACAAGCCCAACGATGCCTTTTAATCGGCACCCCGCAGTGCGGCAGACGCCCTTTGTCCAAAATGAGAAATTAGAATTGGAGGTTGTTGATGACCTCGTGGAGACTGTCGGCACTCTTGCGCGGGAGAGCCTGTTCTTCTTCGGTAAGGGGAGCCATCAGCTTGCCCTTAATGCCGTCGCGGCCCACGACGGTCAGAACGCTGAGGCAGACATCGTCGATGCCGTACTCGCCGTGCAGCAGGGAGGAGACGGTCATAGTAGTATCGGTGCCGCTCAAGACGCACTTGCAGATGTGGCACACAGAGGCCGAAACAGCGTAGAAGGTAGCGCCCTTGCGGGAGATGATCTTGCCGCCCGATTTGCGGATGTAATTCTCCACATCCTCATAGACCAAGGCCGGGCTGACAGTACCGGTTTCAGTGAGGCAGTCGCCGTATTTGGCGATCGGGATGTTGGAAATGTTGCCCAGGGACCACGGTACAAAGGAAGTGTCGCCGTGTTCGCCGAATACGTAAGCGTGGACGTTCTGCTGGCTGATGTTGTAATACTCAGCCAAACGGGCGCGCAGACGGGCGGTATCCAAGATGGTACCCGAACCGATGATGCGGTGTTCCGGCAGGCCGGAGGTCTTGCAGAACTGGTAGGTCAAGATATCGACCGGGTTGCTGACGACGATATAAATGGCGTCAGGGGCGTATTTGACAAGCTCAGGAATAATCTGTTTGGTGATATTTACATTGGTCTGGGCCAGATCCAGACGGGACTGTCCCGGTTTTCTGGCCACGCCGGATGTCAAAATCACAATGTCGGAATCTTTGGCGTCTTGATAGCTGCCGGCATAAATGGAAACAGGGGAGCAGAAGGGGGTACCTTGGCGGATATCCAAAGCCTCGCCTAAGGACTTGTCTCGATTGATGTCGATCATGACAATTTCGGAAGCAGTTCCCTCAACCATCAGAGTGTAGGCAATTGTGGAACCAACGCTTCCAGTTCCAATAATTGTAATTTTGCTGCTCATAAATCTCTTCCTTTCGCTTGTTCTCACTTGTTAAATTTTCCAGCGGATGACTTCACACATCGTGAGAGATGGTGATCCATGTGGGGCGTCGGCCGACCGACGCAAAATAGCCAACTTCGACACA
The DNA here is from genome assembly GCA_937905915.1 of uncultured Eubacteriaceae bacterium. GTDB lineage: Bacteria > Bacillota > Clostridia > Oscillospirales > Acutalibacteraceae > Solibaculum. Next base: position 1,339 of record CALCVR010000253.1, on the reverse strand, counting down.
AAATTGCAACCACATCACTATACCACAAGATTGTTAAAATATAAACACAAGAAACCAATTTCATGATTTTGATCGGATTTAGACCAAAAGAGCTTTTGTTCCTGTTGCCATTGCTCAAAGAAAGAAATGGTTTCTCTTGTGGACCTCAATAGTTAGCGGATGCTAACGACCCTTAAACGCAATTGACCGCCGAAAAAGGCAGCCAAAAGGCGACCTTTCCCGGCGTGTCAATCAAAAAGCGAGAGGGTCTCTATTTAGGATTTTGTGTCGAAATCTAATCCATTTCATTATATACCAAAACAAAAAAAATTGCATGTGAAATCGGACATTTTACAAGAAAAAATAAAAAATTTTTGATTTTTCATCCAAAAAAATCCATTTATTTCAAGTCAAACCAGATACTAGATTTTGATTTCCAGAACAAACCGTCAGTGCTGGATAGAAGATGCAAATATTTTCCATTCCCAAAGGAAAAAATAGGACGGCAATCCGTAATCTATGGTATACTAGTCCTATGAACAGGGAGGCGATGTACATGACTTTAGAGGAATACTTGCCCTTTTGGAAGCAGCTGACTTCCGCCCAACAGAATCTTTTGGGACAAGCGGCGTCAATCCGCACGGCCAAAGCGGGAGAACCCATCCACAGAGGGTCAGAGGACTGTGTGGGACTTCTTATTGTGCTGAAGGGACGGCTAAGAGCCTATACTGTCTCCGAGGAGGGACGGGAGTTAACCCTGTATCGTCTGCTGGAGCGGGATTTATGTTTGTTTTCCGCCTCCTGTATGTTTCAAAGCATCCAGTTTGACGTCATGGTAGAGGCCGAGGTGGAGACCCAGATGATCCATATCCCGGCTTCCATTTATCGGCAGGTAATGCAGCAGTCGGCGGCCGCCGCCAATTACACCAATGAATTGTTGGCGTCCCATTTTTCCGACGTCATGTGGCTGATGGATCAAGTGCTGTTTAAACGGATGGACTCCCGTCTGGCCGCCTTTTTGTTGGAAGAGAGCGGATTGGAGCAGAGTGAGAACCTCAAAATCACCCACGAGACCATTGCACGGCATTTGGGAAGCGCCCGGGAGGTGGTGACAAGGATGCTCAAATACTTCCAGGAGGAGGGACTGGTGACCTTGTCCAGAGGGACGGTGTCCATTCTGAATGGGAGAGGACTGCGGGATGTAGCCCGGGAAAGTCTACGGTGAAAAAACATAGTAGGAATTAAAATAGACGTCTTCTTTTCGAAGACGTCTATTTTAATTCCTACCAGGGCATGAGAAGATTGATTAACGGGTAGAATTGACAATGTAGGCTGTGATGGTTTGGCGTATCCAGCGGCT
>CALCVR010000252.1 GCA_937905915.1 uncultured Eubacteriaceae bacterium | reverse complement strand
ACGGCGCCCCGGTCCGGGCCATCCTGATAGATTTGGATAACTGTGTTGATGAAAAAGACAACTGTATTTAATACAAACACATTTCTGAGATTGTTATTTGCTATCCTGTGTCATAAGCCAAGACACAGCCGAAAGTGCAGCAGTGAGACCTTCTCCTACCGCCTTGCCTACCTGCAAAGGGGTACCGGTACAATCTCCCGCAGCAAATACACCGGGGATGGAGGTGGACTGATCCCGGGCTGTTTTGATAAATCCACTGTCCAAGGCAAGACCTGGTACTAATGCATCCGGAGCCGAGGTATCCCGGATAAGGAAGACGCAGTCGGCGGGATACAGGACACCATCTACCGTCAAGCCAATGGCATAATCCGCCCCTTCCAAGGCTAATTTAGAACCTGTGATCACTGGAATGGCTTCCGGCAATGCCTCCAGATTGGTGCGGCCGCCGGGATTCACCACCGTCACTTGACATCCAATCTCGTAGAGAAAAATGGAATCTTCTAAAGCAAGCGGGGATTGGGCCACTACAATGACCTGTTTCCCCCGGTATAGCATACCGTCACAGGTGGCACAGGTGCTGACCCCTTTGCCCATAAGCTGCTGCTCCCCTGGGATGGACGGAGATTTAGCAGACCCCATAGCCAGGATAACCGATTGAGCTTCCATCACCTGGCTTCCAGCCGAGAGAAGGAAGGTTTTCCCCATGGGTAACACGCCGGTAACGCGTTTTTCCTCTACCAGAGCGCCCGCCTGTTTGGCGTGATCCAAGAAGCGTTCCAGCATTTCTTGGCCGCTCAATCCTGGCATCCCCAGGTAATTGTCCACCAAAGGCGTCCTGCACAGCCAATTGCGGTGGATATCATTGGTATATACCGTCACCGATTTCCCTCTCGCTCTCGCTTGTACAGCTGCTGAAAGCCCGGCCGGACCGCCGCCTACAATAGCAATTTCCGTCATTTTCTCATCTCCGCCCACACATAAACGAGTAATCATATCTGCAAAATAGTATTTGATTATATTATACCAATTTCCGATCTTTTATCAAGACCTTTTCCTTCTATCCCATCCGAAAAATCCTAGCAGAATAAGGTTTTTTTCTACAAGACCAAAAAGTCCGCCGTTCCCAGCATAGGGACGGCGGACTTTTTATTGTGGAAAAGAATCTGTTGATAGTTACTGTTTAGGTTCTACCACGTGGACGTCCAGCTGGTTATGGGAGAGCCGGATACCCTCCTTATCAAACCGGTGCTTGACCTGCTCCAGCATGCTGTAGGTTAGATCCCAGTAATCCTCTGTTTTGGTCCACACCCGCATGGTGATGTTGATGGCCGAAGAGGTATACTCGTAAACATAAGCGCTGGGTTCGGGATCCTGAAGGGCAAGAGGATGGGATTGCATGAGCTCCATTAAGATGGATTTCACCTGATCGATATCGCTGTCCAGCCCCACGAGAAAAGCCAAATCCAGGCGCCTGGTGGCTTCACAGGTGGAATTGATCAGTTTATCGGAGGTCAGATGGGAGTTGGGGATGACCAACTTGCGATTGTCTACCGTAAGGAAGGTGGTGTACAGCAGTTGGATTTCATCCACCGTTCCGGCAGAGCCCTCGGCTTCTACATAGTCCCCCACCCGGAACGGATGGGTAAATAAGATGAGGATACCGCTGGCGATGTTAGCAAGGCTGTCCTTAATGGCTAAGGCGATGGCCGCGCCGGCAGCGCCCAAAGCAGCAATCATAGTCCCCATAGGCAGCCCCAAAATGGACCCTACCGTGACGATCACTACAATTTTGGTGGAAATAGAGACGAAAGAACGGATAAAGGTATGGAGGGAAGGCTCAATATTACCTTTTTTGAGGACCTTTACCGTTAAACTTCCCAACAGTTTAGAGAGCCACAGTCCCAAAATCAGCACCACCAAAGCGATGAGAATTTTAGGGCCATAGGTTTGTAACAGATACATTAGCCATTCGTTATTCAATATTAAAACATCCCTTCTGCTGGCAACACCAAAATGACTTCTAAGGATTCTTTTAGTATATCGGATCCTGCCTTTTATTGCAACCAGATCTGGTTTTTTACGAATTCTAATTTTCCACGGTTTTTCGGAAGGAATAAAATAGAACAAGGCGCATTGCTGATTTCTCAGCAATGCGCCTTGAAAACTAGACAAGAAGAAAAGGACGATGTTCCTTAGGCCTTCTTAGATTTGATAGCAGCCTGAGCAGCAGCCAGACGGGCGATCGGCACGCGGAAGGGCGAGCAGGAAACGTAGTCCAGGCCGATCTGATGGCAGAATTCCACAGAGCTGGGATCGCCGCCGTGTTCGCCGCAGATGCCCACATGCATCTCGGGACGGGTCTTTTTGCCCAGATCAATGGCCATTTCCATCAGCTTGCCAACGCCGGTCTGGTCGAGCTTTGCAAAGGGATCGTTCTCGAAGATCTTAGCGTTGTAGTAAGCATCCAGGAACTTGCCAGCGTCGTCGCGGGAGAAGCCGTAGGTCATCTGGGTGAGGTCGTTGGTGCCGAAGCAGAAGAACTCGGCTTCCTTGGCAATTTCGTCAGCGGTGAGAGCGGCGCGGGGGATTTCGATCATGGTGCCGACCTCGTACTTCAGCTCAACGCCGGCAGCGGCGATTTCAGCCTCAGCGGTCTCAACAACAACCTTCTTCACAAAAGCCAATTCCTTGACTTCGCCCACCAACGGAATCATGATCTCGGGAGCCACAGTCCAGTCGGGATGAGCCTTCTGCACGTTGATGGCGGCGCGGATGATGGCTTTGGTCTGCATCTTGGCGATTTCCGGATAGGTAACAGCCAGACGGCAGCCACGGTGACCCATCATGGGGTTGAACTCATGCAGGGAAGCGATGATGGCCTTGATGTCCGCCACGGTCTTGCCCATGTCGGCGGCCAGCTTGGCGATGTCTTCCTCATCGGTGGGCACGAACTCATGCAGCGGAGGATCCAGGAAACGGATGGTGACCGGGTCGCCCTCCATAGCCTCGTACAGGGCTTCGAAGTCGTTCTGCTGATAGGGCAGGATCTTGGCCAGGGCGGCTTCGCGCTGCTCCACGGTA
>CALCVR010000251.1 GCA_937905915.1 uncultured Eubacteriaceae bacterium | reverse complement strand
CCTTCGGCAGCGTTTTTCAGGGCAAAGGTCAGGTTATCCCGGCAGGTGTAGAGACGGTCCAAAGCGGACACACATTGCTCCATAATCTCCAGGCTGTAGTTGATGGGGCTGCGGTAATGGGAGGATACCATCAGATAGCGGATTGGTTCATAGCCAAACTTTTCTGCCACTTCCCGGACGGTGAAGAAATTGCCCAATGATTTGGACATCTTCCGTTTGTCCACATTGATAAAGCCGTTGTGTACCCAGAACCGGGCAAAGGGAACGCCGTTGGCGCATTCGCTTTGGGCGATCTCGTTCTCATGATGGGGGAAAACCAGATCCTCGCCGCCGCAGTGGATGTCGATGGTCTTGCCCAAATACCGCCGGGCCATAGCAGAACACTCAATATGCCATCCGGGGCGCCCCATCCCCCAGGGGGATTCCCAAGCGGGTTCCCCGGGTTTGGCACCTTTCCACAGGGCAAAGTCCAAAGCGTCCTCTTTGACATCGCTGACATCAATGCGGGCTCCCGATTCCAAATCCTCAATGGGCTGGTGGGACAGCTTGCCGTAATTTTCGTCCTTGAGGGTCCTGAAATAAACGTCCGATCCGCTTTGATAGGCGTATCCCTTGTCGATGAGAGTCTTTACGATGTCGATGATCTCGTCGATATTTTCCGTGGCCTTGGGATGGACGGTAGCCCGCTGGATATTGAGCCCGTCGGCATCGGTCCAGTATTCCGCGATGTACCGCTGGGCAATCTCGGCGGAGGATACGCCTTCGCTGTTTGCTTTGTTGATGATCTTATCGTCCACATCGGTAAAGTTCTGCACAAACCGCACCGGTGTGCCTCGATAAGCCAGATAGCGGCGCAGCACGTCAAAGACGCACAAAGGCCGGGCGTTTCCAATATGGATAAAGTTATACACCGTCGGCCCGCAGGCGTAAATGGTGGCTTCTTCCCTCATGGGCTTGAATTCCTCTTTTTTTCTAGTCAACGTATTGTATAATTTCATAATGCAATTCCTTTCTGTATTCTATTGAATGTGATGCAATTTATCCATTTTGCGGCGCAGCTTGCCAATCTCGGCTTCCAAGCGGCACATCTCCTGAGACACAGGATCGGGAATATGCACCTGATCCAATTGATCCACTACCTTTTTGCCTCCCCGGCGCACCACCCGCGCCGGCACGCCCACAGCCGTACTGTCGGGCGGCAGGTCGGTGAGAACCACCGCATTGGCGGCCACCTTACAGTTATCCCCCACCTTGATGGGACCTAGGATCTTGGCGCCCGCGCCGATCATGCAGTTTTTGCCGATGGTGGGATGGCGTTTGCCGGTATCCTTGCCGGTGCCCCCCAGCGTGACGCCTTGGTAGATGGTGCAGTTGTCCCCCACCTCAGCCGTCTCTCCGATGACCACCCCCATGCCGTGGTCGATAAGCACGCCCCGGCCGATTTTAGCGCCGGGGTGGATTTCAATGCCGGTCTTTTTCCGATTTCGCTGGCTGATCCAACGGGCCAAAAACAACATATTGCGCTCATAAAACCAGTGGGCCCGGCGGTGGGAACGCACCGCTTTGAGGCCTTGGTACAAAAACCACACTTCAAAGCTGGAACGGGCAGCAGGATCCCTTTCCTTAATAGCGGCGATGTCTTCTCTCAAGCGGTTAAACATAAGGTCTCTCCCTTCTGATCTGCGACAAAGGAAGATATAAAAAAACGCCTCCATCGCAGAAAGTACTGCAACGGAGGCGGCAAAACCGCGGTTCCACTCCAATTTATCACTCATTCGGGGATGCCGGTAACGGCGGCTTACCGCATGGGGATACTTCCTAAATCCTTCCCCCCATGTGCTCCCAGGTGCACTTCACTCCGCCTTTTGCGCCGGATGGCTTTCAGCCGGTGGCCTCCGTCTCTTTTCCGCAGTCCCGGCAAAGTTACTCTCCTGTTCTACGCATTTGATTCTATACTCTTATTATAGCGCCACTGTTCCCGCTTGACAACAATTTTCCCCTTTTTGAAACGCAGAAAATCATACCTATTTTGTAGGATTATTTGGTGGTATTGATATGTTCCCGGTACTGCCACATATATTGTATGCCGGAAATGATCGTAGTCAATGTGGCGATGGAAATCAGCACAGTGTCTACCACCGTAACGGTAGTCTGCACGCCGGCTGTAGGGAAAAACACCTTACATTCCTCTAAGAGAATAATGGTTAGGATGGCCACCATCTGGCTGACCGTTTTCATCTTGCCCCAGATACTAGCGGCAATCACCTCCCCGCCTCCAGCCGCCACCAGGCGAAGGGAAGTGACCAAAAACTCCCGGGCGATGATGAGTACCACAAACCACGCGCTCACAAGGCCCAATTCCACAAATCCCACCAGGGCGCATGTCACTAATACTTTATCGGCCAAGGGATCCAGGAATTTGCCAAAGGTGGTTATCTGATTGTTGCGCCGGGCCAATTTGCCGTCCACAGCGTCGGTAATAGATGCCATAGCAAACACCGCCGCAGCCAGCAAGGCATTATGGGGAATGAAATCCGCCAATAGGAAAAATAGGAAAATGGGCGTCATGGCGATGCGAAGCACCGTTAGTTTATTGGGCGTATTCATACAAACCTCCATGTAATCCCGCGCGAAAATAAATGAGGGCTTAAATTCTTTGGCCGCTTTCCACAAAGGGCCTTACTGTGTCTCTATCATACGTCAAAAAAGCAGCGGGCTTTGTCAAAAAAGAGATAGGAAATCCAGGAATGCCTTTTTCATCCATTATTCCTCGGCCGACACCAGATGTCCCTTTAAATCATAATGGGTGTGACCGGTGATTTCCACCTCTACAAACTGTCCGGGAGAGAGAGGCCGTTTGGCTGTAAACAACACAACCCCATCGATCTCCGGAGCCTGGCGCTGGGTCCGTCCCACATAAAGGCCGGGACGTTCCCCTTTGCGCTCCACCAGCACCGTTTCTTTTCTGCCTATCTGCTGCTCCAGGCGGCGGGAGGAGATCACCGATTGTTCCTCCATAATAATCTCTTGACGGCGCTGTTTTACCTCATCCTCTACCTGATTGGGCAAAGTGGATGCAATGGTCCCCTCCTCCGGCGAATAGGCAAAGCACCCAAGGTGATCAAACTGGGCCTCTTTGACAAATTCCGCCAGCTCGGCAAACTGTTCCTCCGTCTCACCGGGGAATCCGGCGATCAGGGTGGTGCGTAGAGCGATTCTCTCTACCTTATCCCGCAGGGTATGTACCAAATGAAGAAGGCTTTGCTTGTCCCCGCGGCGGTTCATGGCCTTCAGCACCTCCCCAGACGCATGCTGGAGAGGCAGGTCCAGATAATTGCACACCTTAGGCTCCTGGGCTATGACCTCCATCAGCTCCGGGGTGATGGTGTCCGGATAGGCGTACAGCACCCGGATCCAGCGGATGCCATCGATTTGGCACAGCTTTTTAAGAAGCTCCGGCAGCATCAGCTTATGGGAAAGATCCAAGCCGTACCGGGAGGTGTCCTGGGCGATGACCACCAGCTCCTTGACCCCCTTTCGGGCCAAGTTATCCGCCTCCTCCACAATCTCTTCCATAGGACGGCTGCGGAACGGACCTCGGATCGAGGGGATGGCACAATAAGTACAGCAGTTGCTGCATCCGTCGGCTACCCGCAGATAAGCGGTGTAGGGAGGGGTGGTAAGGGTGCGCTCCCCTGTAAGAGGCATACAGGATTTCGGTGGGAAGTAGGCCATCCGTTCGCCTTTTTCCAGCACCTGACGGATAGACTGGGCCACATCGCCATTGGATCCGATGCCCAAAACAGCGTCTACCTCTGGCATTTCGTCCAGCACTTCTTTCTGGTACCTCTCGGCTAAACACCCGGTAACCACCAGCGCTTTGAGGTGTCCTGTCTTTTTGTACTCCGCCATTTCTAGGATGGTTTCAATGGATTCCTTTTTGGCATCGTCGATGAATCCGCAGGTATTGACCAAAATGACGTCGGCCTTGGAGGCGTCACTTGTGATTTCAAAGCCTTCCCCCGACAGCCTAGCCAGCATCATTTCCCCGTCCACCTGATTTTTAGGACATCCCAAAGACACCATGCCCACTTTGATTGCCATCCTTGTTCCCCCTTGGTTCTA
>CALCVR010000250.1 GCA_937905915.1 uncultured Eubacteriaceae bacterium | reverse complement strand
GTATCCGCCTTTGACCGTCTCCTGCTTTGCCTCGCCAAAATAAAATCCCGTACCGTAGGGGCGGTGGCTGACCTTATCCAGCTCTTCTAGAATCCACGAGGGAAGAGGTTCGCCCTCATGATGCTTTGCAAAGTCCATGGCCGCCCGGTAAGCCCTTGTCACCACAGAGGTATAGTAGGCCGATTTGGCCCGTCCTTCAATTTTAAAACTGGATACCCCCGCCTTCTCCAACTGAGGAAGGTATTCCAGCATACATAGGTCTTCGGCGTTGAGAATATAAGTGCCGCCGTCCTGCTCCTCAATGGGCAAAAATTCACCAGGGCGGTTTTCCTCTACCAGACGGTACTTCCACCGGCAGGGCTGGGCACAATCCCCGCGGTTGGCGTCCCGGCCGGTGAGATAGCTGGATAAAAGGCACCGTCCTGAAAAAGAGACGCACATGGAACCGTGAACAAAGGTCTCGATTTCCAAGTCCTTGGGAGTTTTGGCCCGGATGGCGGCAATCTCCTCCAAGGATAATTCCCTCGCTAAGATGACACGACTGGCCCCCATCTCATAAAAGGCATTGGCCGTGGCATAGTTGACGATGCCGGCCTGGGTAGAGATGTGCACCGGCACCTGTGGGGCGGCCCGCTTGGCAACTGTCAAGGCTCCCAGATCGGAAATGATAAAGGCATCCACCCCGCACTGGGCCGCATTTTGAAGGAAGCCTGGTAGGCGTTCGATTTCATCGCTGTGTGGGAGGATATTGCAGGTGAGATAGACCTGTACCCCGTGTTTGTGGGCATAAGCCACCGCCTCCCCCAGATCCTCCCCGAAGTTTTTGGGGGCAGTCCGCATGCCGAAGGAGGATCCTGCCAAATAGACGGCGTCGGCGCCAAAGAGAATCGCCGATTTCAGCCTCTCCATATCCCCTGCCGGGCTCAATAGTTCTGCCATAATATCCTCCCTATATACAGATAGCAATGTGGTTTATCTTATATCTGTCCAGATAAAACGTACGGCCTGCCTCCTCTCGGGGAGAACAGGCCGTCACTTTCTTTTCACTTTAACGAGTCTTTCGCATTATAACACCGTCTTACCGCTTATTCCTCGTTGTCCTCTTCCCTGGTGCCTGTGCCGCCGATTTGATCGTTGACCTTTCTAGCCTTCTGGATGTTGGCCAAATGTTGCTGATAGGTCTTGGAATAATAGTAGTTTCCATCGTTATCTGTGACAAAGAACAGATAGTCGGTGGTATCGGGAGTCAGCGCAGCTTTGATGGCTTCAAAGCCAGGATTACAAATAGGTCCTGGCGGCAGACCTTTGATTTTATACGTATCGTAGGCCTCCGTACCGTACTTATCTGTGGTATTCGACTCCAGGCGGGGGAAGTCCTTGCTTTTGAGACGGTTGTGGAATACCGACGAGATGGTGGTCATCTGCTCGTAAACCCCCGACTCCTTCTGGATAATGGAGGCCAGCGTCAGCGCCTCATCGGTGGTCATACCCAATTCCTCAGCCCGTGCCCGCATATCTGCATCAAACTTCTTCTCGGTGTTGTAAAGCATCTTTTTGATGACGCTTTCAGCCGATTCCCCTTCGTAGAAGTCGTAGGTGTCGGGGAACAAGTAACCTTCCAGACGGCGATACCGATCCGGATCTTTCGGAATGTCCGCCACCAGGGAATAATCCGAGAAGTCCCCTTCGTTCAGTTCATTCATCAGGCTTTCCCGGTCACAGATGTTATTTTGCACCAGCAGATCCACCATCTGGTCTATGGTCCATCCTTCTGGGAAGGTAAGGGATACGGTCTTTCGCTCCTCTGACGATCCTTTTAAACTATTGATGATAGCCATATAGTCGTAATTCGTGTTGATCTCATATTCGCCGCTTTTGATTTTTTCATCCGACTTGGTCAAGGACATATAAATGTTGAAGAAGAAAGGCTGCTGTACAGCGCCGCTCTCCTTGAGAATGCTGGTGATCTCTTTGGCGTCGGCCCCTTCTGGGATGGTGACCGTGACGCTTTTATCGTTCTTAACCAGGCCCAGCATATCGTTGATGCCTAGGATGAGAAAATAGGATAAAAGCAATGAAATGCCAACGATGACTACAGCATAAATCAATCCCTTGAGACAGCCGTTGACGTTTTGATCCTTTAAAAACCGGCGCTTTTTCTTTTTGGCTACCTCTTTGGGAGGCGTGATAGTCTTTGTATCGCCCAAAGACTCCGAATGCCTCGAGGGTTCCGGCTGTTTCTGCACAGGGGGATCTTCCGCCATCTCAGATAAATCGGTAAAATCATCCTCAGAATCCTCAAAAAGATTCAAGTCTTCAATGCTTTTAAGGCCGTCATCCTCTGGGAGTGGGAAATCCGAAAAATCATCGTGCTCTTGTGCACTTGTAGGATACCCCTCCGGCAAATCCTTAAAATCATTTTGGTCAGGGCTCATAACCATTCCTCCTGTCATTGAGTTGGTTAAGCGGCGGATGGTATCAACCGCCCTTGAAAATATGGTAACACCTCGCCTCGCTTCCACATAGTATGTATCGAACTCTCAAAAGTGAGGTGACACACAATGGGTTTTAGCTTAGGCAGAGGCGGCTGTGGCTGCGAAGAGGGCAACAACACCTGGATCCTGCTTATTATCATCGTAATCCTGGCTTGCTGGGGTTAAGAAGCAACCTACCTAACCTAACCGGGGCGCCTTCCGTATTGTATGCGGGAGGCGCTTGCCTTTTGCTTCGCAAATGAGCAATTTACATCGTCTCAGCGGGGAAGGCTGGTACGACGGATGTATCCTTCCGTGATAAGCACATCCACCGCCCTATCAAACCGGCCGTGAGGCAGCCGCCAACGCACGCATCCTTGATAACAAATTCCAGCAGTGGATCCGCCGAACTGGGATAAAAAGCGGTCATAATACCCCTTGCCATATCCCAACCGGTAACCAGCGTAGTCAAACCCCAGGCCCGGGACAATGCATAAGCCCCGGGAATAGTCGGTAAGCTTATGGCATTTCTCCGGGACAGGCTCCAACACTCCGAAGGCCCCGGGCTCCAAGTCATCCAAAGATTTGATAAAATAAAACTCCATCTCCCTGGTTCCGGGGACACAGCGAGGTACCGCCACATGCTTACCCACAGCCAACGCCTTTTGGATCAGGCCCCTGGTATCCACCTCGATGTTGGTGGACACATAGGTCAGTATCACCCGTTCGGTACGGTACTGCCGAAGCGACTGCACCCTTTTGAGGATGAATCCATCCATCTGCCGTTTTTTCTCCTCCGTCAGGCCCTGACGAAACTCCCGGCAACGGCGGCGGAGCTCCATCTTGCGCGCCCGTATATCACTCACGGGCACTGGAGGGATTTCCGCAGGATCTGGCTGCGCCCCTCTCCTTTAAAATAAGACACAATGGCCAAACCAAAGTCCACCGCTACGCCGGCGCCTTTGGCGGTGATGATGTTCCCATCGGTTACCACCAGTTTATCCGAAATGGCGGCGCCTTCCAGCTGCTCCTCAAAGCCAGGGAAACAGATGGCTTCCTTACCCTTGAGCAGCCCCTTATGTCCTAAAATGGACGGCGCAGCACAAATGGCCGCCACTAGGGCATCCACCGACATAGCATGGTCAAGAAACCCCTGCACAACCGGCGATTTCTCTAAATTAAGGGTGCCCAAAGCGCCGCCCGGCAACACTACGGCCTCCACGTCGTCGTACATCACTTCCGTATCTACCGCGTCTGCCTTTACGACGATATCATGAGCGCCGCATACCGCTCTACATCCGCCCACACCCACTGTGGTGACGTCTAATTCCGCCCGACGCATCACGTCGATGGTTGCCAAAGCCTCGATTTCCTCAAATCCGTCGGCCAAAAACACATAAATCACAACAATCACTCCCTGGTAATTGGTTTTTTTAAGTGGTAGCATTTCAAAGCAGATGACGTTCCCGTCATTTCATTATGTTGTGTCTGTAAAATCCCTTTAAGGATCTTACAGAGAAAACGCTTCTTTAATCCAGAGTAAGGCCTAAATAAGGGGGCTTACCTCTCCAGATACAGGGATTTGATACCGGTAAAATCATTCCGCCCGGCATCATTCTGGCGATCTCCTGCCGTAAAATTCCGGAGGGGGAGCACAGCACAAAGGTCTCTGCATTGCAGCATTGTAAGATGGCGTCGGCCAGATAGGCAAATACGCCTCTCTGGGCCATCCATTCCTTGACGACGGCATGGTTCCCGCCGCTCATTATGGCATATCCCGCCCCTTGCGGGCAGCAGACAAAAATATTCTTCCCGCCGGTAAACTCATTTTCCTTCAGGGCATATTGGACGGCATCGTCATCCCATTGGATGCAGCCTTCCCA
>CALCVR010000249.1 GCA_937905915.1 uncultured Eubacteriaceae bacterium | reverse complement strand
TTCGAATCCCGTTTCCCGCTCCACACCTGCGGTGAGCAGTCGCGCACCGCAGGTTTTCTATATTCGAAGCCTTTCTGCCCACGTTTGTAGCGGGTGTCTTTTTTGTAGCGTGAGCCCAGCGGCGAGTCGCCGCACCCAAGACGCGCACCTCATTTTGTGAGGTGCGTTTTGTATTTTTATCTTTGAAAAGTGAAGGAATTCCATATCGAAAATACTTCCAGCAAAATTATCATGCTGGAAGTATTTTTGTTGTAAGAAGAAAAGCTCGAAAAAGATGCTAGATTATTGCCCTTTATAATGGGTTAAAGACTTTTCCCGATATGTTTTTAGAAGCTCTTCCTCCATATCCACATAGATGCATTGCTGACAAGATCCCTGGATATCCAATGAAATTTCATCCAGGATACAAGTTTGATCCGACCAGTAAATACAAAAACAGTTCTCACAATACAAAACAAATCACCTCTTAAAGTAGTATAGTGACTAGAATATAGATCAATATGCATTGCGAATGCAATGCATATTTTAAGCAAAAAATATATTACACTATGTGCAGTACGTTTGTATTGCGAGGCGATTGTGTGTCTAGCTTTAAGATTCCCTCTATTCCTCCCACGACCAATAAGACAATCCGATTTCCCAACGATATTATCGACCACGTGGAAAAAGCCATTGAAGGAAAAAACGGGACATTTTCCGCCTTTGTGATCGCCGCAGTGCGAGCGGCGCTGGAAGAGCTGGACAGAGAAGGTCAAGGCGACAAGTAAAAAACAGATCAAGACCGGTTAGGCAGGTCGGACAGAAGAGAAACAAGCCTGTTCTATAAAACAAAAGGACGCTTTCCTTGGATCGAGGAAAGCGTCCTTTTTTATGCGCCCTGTGTGGGGAAACAGGGGAGGAAGATAGGAATGAGTGAAATTAATTGGCCACCTTGAGACGGAGACGCAGTTTATCGGCAATCATGGCGATGAATTCGGAATTGGTGGGCTTACCGCGTCCGTTGTGGATGGTATACCCAAAATAGGAGTTGAGGGTATCCACGTCGCCGCGGTCCCAGGCCACTTCAATGGCGTGGCGGATGGCCCGTTCCACCCGGGACGGCGTGGTAGAATAACGCTTGGCGATAGTAGGATACAATTGCTTTGTCACAGCGTTGATGATCTCGCTGTTGTTGACCGACAACATAATGGCATCCCGTAAGTAATGATACCCTTTGATGTGGGCGGGGACGCCGATCTGATGGATAATGTCGGTAACCAATACCTCCAGATCGGGTTGCTGGGCCACCGGCGAATGGGAAGTCATGGGAGATATGCTGGACGGTACGGTGCTGCACATGGACAAGATTCGATCGGCTAGATGATCCATGTCGATGGGCTTGAGGAAGAAGTAGGAAGCGCCCGAGTTCATGACTTCATGTTCCAGACGAGGACTATCGAAACTGGACATGGTGAGAAACTGCGGTTTTTTGGAAAGCGACTTTTGTCCGGCAGCCTTGATGACGCCGATGGCGTCCAGATGAGGCATGAACACATCCAGCAATACCACATCCGGTTTGGTGGATGAGATGGTGTCCAGCACCTTCATGCCGTCTTTGGGACAGGTGACCGTGTCGATCCCATGGTTTTGAAAGACATGGGCACACTCTTGGCCAAATTCAGGTGAATCGTCAGCAAGTAAAACTTTTAATCCTTTTTCCATTTTAAAACCCCTCCGTAGTGCTTTTCTGTAATTCCAAGTTTACCATATAATACCAAATTTAGCAATACCTTCAACGGCGCTTTTTTTCTGTAAAAAATATAAAAAATTTCTAGTTCGTTTTGGATATATGATTTTAAGCACAAAAATTGAGCATCTTGATTATTCAAAATGCTCAATTTTTAGTCGGCTTTTGTTTTTTATAGCCCTTTTGGTTACACTAATGAGGGGAAATTGATTTCCAGTTATTTTCCATGGGATTCCAAGTTAAGCCGCATTATTTTCCATATCGGTCTGTACGCTAGAGGCGGATTCTAGCATATTTTCAGCGAAGATCCCGTATCCTCTGGTGGGATCGTTGACGAATACATGGGTGACGGCCCCTACCAATTGACCATTTTGAAGAATGGGGCTGCCACTCATCCCCTGGACGATACCGCCGGTTTTCTCCAAAAGTTCCGGATCGGTGATGTGGACGATCATATTTCGAGTAGGACTATCCTCGTCAAAATTGATTTTTTCGATTTCAATGTCATACGTCTTAGGTTCTTCGCCCTCGATGGTGGTCATAATCTGAGCCGGGCCGGACTGAACCTGTTGGCGCATGGCCACGGGCACCGGCTCATGCTGGCAGGGGAGAGTGTCCAGGACGCCGTACACGCCGGTTTCGCCGTTGGTAGCCAGGATACCCATATCGGACACATTTTTAAAGGTACCGCGTAATTCGCCGGGCGCTCCCACCTTGCCGGGTTGGACGCCTCCGATAATGGCGGACACAATCTCACCGGAGCTTAAGGGGAGAATCTCGCCAGTATCCACATCGCAGATGGCGTGACCCAATCCGGCGAATACCTTAGAATTGGGTTCATAAAAGGTCAATGTGCCGATGCCGGCTGAACTATCTCGTACCCAGGCCCCTAGTTTATAACAATCTTCGTTGGCCGACTTGACAGGAGTCAAGTCCACGTGAAAGGTCATGTTTTTGCGCTGCAATTCCACATCCAAGGTCTTGCCGTCGCAGTGTTCGATGATGTCGGAGACGTCCTGGTTGCTGTTTAGTTTTTTGCCGTCGATGGAAATAAGCACATCCCCTTGTTGGATACCGGCTTCTTTGGCGGGATTGATGGAACCGCCTTCGGCATCCACCGACGACATTCCCACTACGACCACGCCTTGGGTAAACATCTTAATGCCAAAGGGCGTGCCGCAGGGCACCACCATGGTTTGCTCCACTACATCTACGTTGACCTGCTTGACCGGCAAAACGCCCATTAATTTAACGTCCACCTGATAGCTGTCGCCGGCTTTGCGGTTCTGATCGTCGATGGACACAGTAGAGATAGGCAAGCTGCTATTAATGGCGAAACCCTGGCCTTCTACCACTGAGAACTCGTCGGGAATGGCGGAGCTAACGGTTAATGTAAAAGCTAAGACGGCAGCTGCCAAGCCGGAGAAGACACCTGCCACCCATTTTATTTTTTTCATGATACCTACACTTCCTTTATAATGGTTACGTCCGAATCAACTTATTTTTCAAAACTCTAATTTTACACATGAGAAAACGGGTCCAGACGTATCGCCTTACTACTTTTCCACCGGCGGGATGGAATATCAGAGGCAAATATCCTTATTCGCGGAGGTTTCTGGACAGTGGAATTTTGTGAGACTTTGTGTTTCCATCATCATAAAGCAGAATAATGCGCAAATTTTTATAGATCAGGTCATCTCAAGAAAAAAGCTTTCCATGGGTTGGAGCAAAAGGATTGAAAATAAAAAACGGTTTCCCGTTTACTGGACAGCGGGAAACCGTTTTAGAATGTATAAAACCAATGTGAAACATTTACCATGGAAAACATATGCAAAACAAAATTTTAAAATGATAGGTTGAGTTTACATAATTTTTTGAATAAGAAGGAATTCCTTAAGAATTCTCAACATATTCCACATGGTTTTCCACAATGGAGGCCGCAAATAACGGTGGAAAACTGGATTTTGTGGAAAACCATGACGAGGATTTCCACAAAATACTTTTAGTTACCAATTTATTTGGTAAAAAATGTGTATTCATTTTTATTGCCAAAATGGAATCTAAAGGGTATCGCTATATCCAGGGGCCGTGGTGATCTCTACATTTTGATAGTAGTGGCGGATAATGTCCTGCCATTTTGCCCCTTGGCGCGCCATGTAATCGGCGCCGTATTGGCTCAATCCAACTCCATGGCCGTATCCGTGGACGGTGATGGTAAAGACGTTATCGGCAAAAGAAAGG
>CALCVR010000248.1 GCA_937905915.1 uncultured Eubacteriaceae bacterium | reverse complement strand
CTGCTGGTAAATTCCAAAACATCGCCATGTTTGTGAAGTTAGGAGCTTTGGCCGTCATTTCTATCGGCGGACTGATCAAAGGGGACACCGTCGGTGCAATTACCAGCAGCGCATCCACCCCTGTTTCGTCCGCTGGCTTTTTAAGTGCGTTGATTGTCGTTATTTTTGCCTTTGACGGCTGGATGGTAGCACCTTCCATTGCCCACGAGATCAAAAATCCCAAACGCAACTTGCCGCTGGCTCTGATGATTGCTCCTTTGATAATTACTGCTGTCTATTTGGCTTATTTCTTAGGCGCTAGCGCCTTAGTGAGCCCAGAGCAGTTAGCTTCTGGAACCGATCCGCTGCAAATTGTGGCAACGAAACTGTTTGGCGATATCGGCATGAAGGTCATCATGATTTTTGTTATCATTTCGGTTTTGGGTACGCTGAATGGCCTTGTACTCGGCTATATCCGTTTGCCTTACGCCCTTGCTGTCCGGAAAGAAATCCGGAAAAGCGACCTGATCGGAAAGATGCATCCCAAGTTCGGGATTCCTGTTGTTTCCGTGCTGCTGACCTTGTGCTTGATCCTTCTGTGGTGTGTCCTTCATTTCCTCTCCATTGACGGACCTCAATTCGGATTTACTCTTCTGAAGTGGATAATCTGCCCATTGTGCTGACATATCTCTTTAACGGCGCGTTGTACGTGGCAATTTTGGTCAAAGGAATGAAAGGAACAAAACTATCGTTTGTTCAGCGTTTCGTATTTCCATCCTTAGCTCTGATTGGAGCGGGCTTGATTATTTACGGCGGTATCATTCAGCCGAAATTCAATGTATATTTCATCATTTGCTGCCTTGGTATCCTCGCCGGATGGCTGCTCAAACCTCGCACAAAAAAAGGAACTCTTCCAGAAAATCCTTCCTAAAAAAAACCTGCCGGTTCTCCCATATTTTAGAGGAAAACCGACAGGTTTTTTATTTTCTTTCGAACCGGAATCCAAATCTAGCTGCCTTGTCCTGGAGTTCTCCGCTTCCTGCGTCTGCGTAGCAGAAGAACAATCCATGACGCCAGATAAACGCCGATATAAGCGGCCGACAAGCCTACCATCCATTCATATTTCCATCGCAGACCGCCGGTGTAACTTTCGGCTGTTTGATCTGGCTCAACCGTAATATACTTCTTTTCGTCCCGAATACTTAACACCCTGCGTTCTACAGCCTGACCTTCTTCTACAATCTCTTGCCCGCCCTTTTGGGTGGAAACTTCTCTTTTCCACTGATAGTTGCTGCCATCTTCCGCTCGATAAAACACAAAATAAACAGTTTTTGTCGGATGCAGGCGTCTATGACGACCAGTCGCTGTATTTTCTACTTGAGTTGGGAGCACTTTTTGAGGCAGAAAACGATGCACTCCTTTATCCTGATATTGATCGGCAGGCCGGATCTCAGCCAGATTTTTTCCTGCAACGTAAAGCCATGCCGCCGCTAGGACAAAAAGCAAAATGCCTGCCCCCAATCCAATCTTTTTTAATTTTTTCATTTGCTTTTCCCCTCACATCTCTCGGCTCTACCGATACTCCGCAAATATATTTTTCTTGACCAATGGAAAGTTAACGTTCTGATTTTAACAACGCATAATAACAAACGTCACAAATTCCCTGATTATTCCAATCAGAACTACGTAAAGTTCCCTCGTATTTCATTCCGCATTTTTCCATGACCTTCCCTGAATTGGGATTTCTTCGATCATGTTTTGCTTCCACTCGATGTA
>CALCVR010000247.1 GCA_937905915.1 uncultured Eubacteriaceae bacterium | reverse complement strand
AGATCCGTTTTTGTACTACTGGATCGTCTCCGCCCTGGCACACAACCACTACTCCTTTGATCTGTGGCTCCAATTGCGTTTTGATCAGTGCCTTTTCCCCTCCTTCCGGATCGTTCACTAGGATGACGTTTTGTTCTACATCCTGCCGCTCTTGGATCCTTGTGGTGTTCTCCCCCGTCATATCCTGCGATTTGTCCGTGTTTTTCTGTTCCTGATTTGCGTAAATATTTTGAACGCCGGTCTCCAGCGTAACCATAATCTCCGATTTGCCTACCCCGTCGATGCTGTTGACAATGGAGGCGAGCCTTTGCTGGAGAAGGTCGGTGTATTCCGATGTAGTCATAGCAGTAGTTGTAGCTTCCTGCTTTGCCTTGGTTGTCTCACTTTTGGGCCAGAAGGAGGATAATAAGATGAGAACCATTCCAGCGATTCCGGCAATTAAGATGATCCTTTTCCCCTTCTCGCCGCTTACATACTTGTGAAACACCCCTTGTATGGTTTCCATGGCGTCTCCCTTCACGATTCTTTCACCTCCGATACGCTTAAAACACGGGGTGTAAATCCCAGCGCTTCTTGTATCGCTGACTGGACGTTGCCCTTTTGTTTTCGATCCTCATCCTTGAGGACAACGTTAATCTGTTTAATGGATATGCTGCCGTCCGCTCCGGTATCCATGTGAATGAGAATTTTTTCTGGAGTAATTCCAATTTTCTGAGTGGCGTCCATACTGAGCTGCTTGAGACGCACCTCCACTTGGTTTTGAAGCTGACGATGCATCTCCTCCTTGAGATTCATAGCGCTTTCCTCTACACTGACGGGTTGTTCCGGTAGGGACAGCGAAGGCAAAGGATCGGTGTTAAAAAATGGAGAGAGAAAGCAGCAGAGAAAAAAAGCCGCTACCGCTACTTTAAAAATCTTTTGCAGGGGGCCGGAAGGAGCCAACATCTGTGCCAGCGCCGCCGCTAAAGCGCCCATACAAATGGCGGTAGCCCATTCGCGGATCCAATCCATTATACGCTCACTCCCAGTGTCAACAGTATGGTGGTGGAGATAATGAGCAACAGAGAACAACATAGCATGACGGCAATGAGCAGATTTAATACCTTGGAGGTAGACCGTAGCATGGCTGAAATCTGCTTTAAATCAAAAAGATCGGCGAAAGCCGCCCCAATGTTTAAAATAAACTGCCAAATGAGGGATTGGAGAAGGGGTGGGACAAAGATCACCACTACCGCCAAAATCCCAAAGCTTCCTACTGTGCTTTTTAGCAGTCCCACACATCCCTGTACCGCACCAAGGGCATCGCCCAATGCACTGCCTACTACAGGGATAAAATTACCACTGAAGAATTTGGCAGCTTTCATGGCCACGCCGTCGGAAGCGTTGCCCACCACCCCTTGGATGGAGAGGATACCTACAAAGACGGTCATCACCAGCCCAAGCACCCAGGACGCAACCTTTTGGATGCTGCCTGCCGTGGCGCTGAGATTGAGGTTTGGAACTACGGCAGCCACTAAGCTGAAGGCTAAAAACAGGGACAAAAGAGGAACCACAATGGTGTTGGCTGCGGAGGAGACCACCTGCGCTACGCCAAACAAAAGCCCCTGGTACAGGGAAGCGGTGACCGGTTGCCCCGCAGCGGTAGTGATGCCGGCGAATACCGGGATAAAGGACAGCATAAAAGCCGAACTGGCTCTCACTGCTTCTCCCGCCTTTTGGATGACTTCCAGTACCGGCAAAACAATGGCTACTCCCACCGACAACGCCGCCACCCCTCCAAAAACCCCGGCAAGAGGACGTTCCCCAAAGGAGACTTTGAATCCTTCCAGCAGGGCACATAGCAAGATGATTCCTCCCACGGCTGCTCCGGATTTAAGAGGCCCTTTGGCACTTTCTTTAACGGTATCCACAAGAGTAGACGATACATTGCCGGTGGTAAGTCCCAAGAGGCTGTCCGGCCCGATGGAATCGATGCCTAATTTGCGGAGTAGTTCCTTTGTCTCCTGGGGAAGTTCATCGGTAAGCTCATCGGCGCCGCTGGCTTTGAGCTGATCTTCAAAATCGTATTCTGATACAGTACTACTGTCTGACGTATTGGATGGGTCGTCTGTCGCTCCGACTGCAAAAGGGAACAGTATGGTTAAGAGGAAAAAGAGAATGCATACAAGAACTTTTTTCACCGTTTCACTTCCTCCTCTATCCCCGGATGAGAGAGATGGCCATATCAGCTACTTTCTGGAACATAGGCAGGGCAAAAATCAAAATGGCTACCTTACCGGCCAATTCTATTTTGGAAGCCAATGCCGTCTCCCCCACGTCCCGGCAACTGTCGCAGGCCAGCTGAGTCAAAAAGCAAACTCCCAGGGATTTAAACAAGATGCCTGTATACTCGGCAGGCATTCCGGCCGACGACACAAGATCGCTCATCTGGCGGATAGCCGGCGTCACCTGGGAAAGAATCAGGATAAGCAGGATAACGCCTGCTCCAATGCTGATCATCATGGAGTATTCAGGATTCTGCTTCTTGATGAGCACAGCGATGGCGGCAGCGACGATACCGATTCCCGCGATGGCCGCGATGTTCATAACCCAAACACCGATTTGACCACATGGAATAAATCGCTGATCTCCTGGATGATGATGGTCAATACCACAATCAGCCCTGCCAACGTGGTTAACATGGCTTGTTCCTCCCGGCCGGACCGTATTAATACCTGGTTGAGGACCGCCACGATAATGCCAATGGCCGCTATTTTAAAGATTAAATCCACATCCATTTTTCGTTCCTCCCACGTCGGCAGGCGCACAGCTGAGCGGATGCCTCTTTTTGCTGATCCAATTATGCCAAAACGATAGCGGCGCCGATGCCGGCTAGAATCCCTAAAGTGGAGTAGAGCCTTCCCATCCCGTCTCGCTCGGCCCGGGCATACTGAAGCGATTCTTCCACCAGCTTGCTGTGAAGCTGACAGTTGGCTAACTGACCCTCTATATCGGTGGTGCCCAGTCCGCTGCCGAAGGCGTAGAGAATACTGAGATCCTTTTCTTTGAGATAGGATCGTTTTCCCTGCTGTTCTACACTCTGCTCCCATGCTCTCGGGAAGGGGATCCCTTCCTCGCACTGCTTGGCGCACTGTTTTAGAAAAGGAAGGCATGTTAGTTCCTTTTGCTCCGCCATATTCCCGATTAAATCAGACAGTGGCAAAGCGCGGTAACGGATTTGGGTGGCCATATCCTGGATCATGGATAGAATAGCCTCCAACTGCTTAACACGGCCCCCAAATTCCGCCGATTTCATCAGGCCCACTAAGGTCCCCGTCACAATCAAACACAACAGCCCGATGATCTTCAAGCAAATCACCTGCCTTTGTGATGGATTGGATATGTCCGGGATGTTCCCTACCCTCCATGACGGCTACGTAATCAAAAGCGTTGGTGCTTAATAGAGCGCGCCCCTGGGGACGATCCATTAGCTCCGATAAACTGCCCGCGTGGATGGAGACAATCATCTTAGCGCCGCCGTTGACACCGGCTTTTATGGCGTCGATGTCCGCGTCGTCCCCAACCTCGTCGCATACTATGACCTGTGGCGCCAAACTTCGCAGGGCTTGCAGGATCCCCTGCGCTTTGGGATATCCATCCAAGCAATCGCAGCAGGGCCCCAAATTGTTTTGAGCCTGTCCGCGATAAACCCCTCCCAATTCCCCGCGTTCGTCCACCAGTGCCACACGATAGTAGCATCCGGCAGCACCGGAGGATAATTGACGAGCCAAGTCTCGAAGAATGGTGGTTTTGCCGCATCCCGGAGGTCCGGCCAGAAGCAGGCCTTTGATCCCCTTGGCAAAGGCGGAGTGAAGGATGGAGTCAGCTGCTCCAAAATGCTGCCTGGCAATGCGCAGATTGATGGAGGAAATATCCCGAATGCTGGAAATTCCTCCCTTTTCTATCACAGCGGTGCCACAAATGCCGGCCCGGTGCCCTCCTCGGACGGTGATAAATCCATTTTGGATGTCCCCTTGAAAACTGTGAATGGAATAATCGCAAAGGGCGGCTATGGCTTTTTCCATAGTTTCCAAGGTGGCAGTTGGAAGGCCGTCCTGATAGACGCTTGTTACATCCCCTTTGTCGGTGACAAAAGAGAACATTCCAGCCCCTGTCAGCACCACGGGACTGCCGGTATGTAAATGTACCTCCTGTGTCCTTGCTTTGATGTCCTCAGGGACACGTTTGAGCCATGTGCTCCACTTCTCCCCTAGTCGGCTGACGGCATCGTCATATCGGGTTGCTAATGTGATCTTGTCCATACTTGTCCCTCCTTTGCTAACATAGATATGGGACATCCTCACCCAATATGACAAAGTCACCCTCCCTGAAACACAAAAAATAACACCACCGTGAAAATTCAATTCCACAGTGGTGTTATTTTTTATAGTCCGGGTTCCTTTGTATCTTATATGGAAACCACCGATGCACCAAAGGGCATCAAAGCCAGTTTTGCCAGCTTAAAGCACTGCTTGCCAAAGGGGATTCCGATGATGGTGATACACAAAATACAGCCGAGAATGGCCGATTCAGCAGCCAAAATCAAACCGCCGAAAATCATCCATAGGATGTTGAGCAGTGTTGAGCCGACTCCTCCGCCAAACTGAACGTCCTTTCCAAATGGAAAGAAGGCAAGGCCTGCCAGTTTAAAACACTGTATACCAATTGGAATGCCCACAATGGTGATGCACCATACTACACCTACCAGCATCCAGCTGAGGCCCTGCCAAATGCCGCCCAGCAGGAACCACAATGCGTTGCCAAGACAGCCCAATTTGCCACCATCCTTTCCTAAAACAGGAATACTTGTTTGGTAAAACTTATTGCTCAAAAAGGCCGTGAATGACTTCCTTTTCCGACTCGGTTTTGTAAGGATATTTATCCAAGTCCTCCGCGTCTCTCTGGGTGGGAATTCCCTTTTCGCGGACAATACGATCCACTTGAGCCACAGCGTCCAATTTGTCCTTTGCAAAGCCGTCGTTGTAAAGATCCAGTGTTTCACCAGAGGGAAGCTCTACAAGATAAAACATCTTCCAATTGCCTGCTATACTTGCTTCAGTAGCGCCATACAAAAACTCAATGGATGTTTTTACTTCAGGAACTTGATCCCACACCACACTCTCAGTTTTGTTTCCAAACATTCCGTACCGATCAATCCCATCCTTTGTTATGGTATAGTGACTGTTCATGGCCACGCAAGGGATAACAATAGATAAAACAACCGTTACAGCTGTGATAATCACAAACTTAATGTG
>CALCVR010000246.1 GCA_937905915.1 uncultured Eubacteriaceae bacterium | reverse complement strand
AGCCGTCCCACCGTAAGCTGCTGTACACCATGTATAAGATGGGACTGCTCACCGGTCCCCGCACCAAATCAGCCAATGTGGTGGGCGCCACCATGAAGCTCAATCCCCATGGCGACAGCGCTATTTATGAAACCATGGTGCGCCTGGCCCGGGGCAATGAGAGCCTGCTCCACCCTTATGTGGATTCCAAGGGAAACTTCGGCAAAGCCTATTCCCGGGATATGATGTACGCCGCCTCCCGAGGTTAAACTGGACGCCATCTGCAAGGAGCTGTTTGGCGATATCGACAAGGATACCGTGGACTTTGTGGACAACTACGACAATACTATGAAGGAACCTACCTTGTTGCCTACCGCCTTTCCCACTGTGCTGGTCAACGCCAACACCGGAATCGCCGTCAGTATGGCCAGTTCCATTTGTCCCTTTAATCTGGAGGAGGTGTGTGAAACCACCATCGCCCTCATTAAGAACCCGGATCACGACATCGCCTCCACCCTCAAAGCGCCCGATTTCCCCGGGGGCGGCCAGATCCTCTACAACCGGGATCAATTGGATAAAATCTATAACACTGGCCGGGGCGGCATCCGGGTGCGGGGAACCTATATCTACGACGCCGACAATCACTGTATTGATATCCCCCAAACCCCGCCCCCCACCACCATTGAAGCCATTATCGACAAGGTGGTGGATTTGGTCAAGGCGGGCAAGATGCGGGAAATCGCCGATATCCGGGACGAGACCGGCCTCCCAGGTCTTAAAATTACGGTGGATCTCAAGCGGGGCGTGGATCCTGACAAACTCATGCGCAAGCTCTATCAGATGACGCCTTTGGAAGACACCTTCTACTGCAA
Source organism: uncultured Eubacteriaceae bacterium (assembly GCA_937905915.1). Taxonomy (GTDB): domain Bacteria; phylum Bacillota; class Clostridia; order Oscillospirales; family Acutalibacteraceae; genus Solibaculum. Next base: position 3,032 of record CALCVR010000246.1, on the reverse strand, counting down.
CTTTAACGTCCTAATCGCCGGCATGCCACGGGTGATGGGGGTCAGAGAACTGCTGAATGAATGGATCGCCTTCCGCGTGGAATGTATCCGCCGCCGTACCCACTATGATTTGGTCAAAGCGCAGGACAAGCTGCATCTGCTCCAGGGCCTTCAGAAGATCCTGTTGGATATCGACAAAGCCATCTCTATCGTCCGCCAGACCGAGGAGGAGAGCGAGGTAGTGCCCAACCTGATGATTGGGTTTGGCATCGACCAGATCCAGGCTGAATATGTAGCCGAGATCAAGCTGCGCCATTTGAACCGGGAATATATCCTCAAGCGTACGGCTGAGATCCAGGAGCTGGAGGAAAAAATTCAGGAACTCCAAGGGATACTGGACAGCAAAAAATTGGTCAAACGCATCATTGTGGAGGAACTCAAAAAGGTGGCCTCTCAATATGGCCAGCCTAGGAAATCCGCCATTGTTTATGATGTGGATGAAGAGGAACTGGAGGAGGAAGTGCCGGATTATGCAGTGCACTTGTTCCTCACCAAAGAGGGCTATTTTAAAAAGGTGACGCCTCAGTCGTTGCGCATGAGCGGCGACCATAAGCTCAAGGAGGGAGATGAAATCGCCCAGGCAGTGGAAGCTACCAACAGCGTTTCCCTTCTGTTTTTCACCGATCACTGCCAAGTATATAAGGCGCATGCCTTTGACTTTGACGACACCAAGGTTAGCCTCTTGGGGGATTATATTCCTGCAAAAATGGGTATGGAAGAAGGGGAAAAGGTCGTTAAGATGGTGGTTACGCAGGATTACTGCGGATTCCTTCTTTTCTTTTTTGAAAACGGTAAAGTGGCTAAGGTAGAGCTCAGCCGTTATGAAACCAAGCAAAACCGCCGGAAACTAGTGGGGGCCTATTCGGACAAAGCCGCCCTTGTGGATATTGTCCACGGCCTGGAGGATGGGGAAGTGCTGATGAAATCCACATCCTCCCGCATGCTGCTGCTGCACACCGGCGCATTGACGCCCAAAGCCACAAGAGATACCCAAGGCGTTCAAGTTATGACCCAGAGAAAAGGACATCATTTGGAGTCCGTGAGGCCTTTTGAAGAAGGAATGGTTCACAATGCAAACCGGTACCGCGTCAAGAGTCTGCCGGCCATTGGCGCTCTGCCGGCGGCAGAAGATTTGGGTGAACAGCTCACTTTATCTTAATACACAAAGAACATCAAGTGAATATTCGGTTTTCTTCTAGAAGGAAGGAAAAATCCAAAATCAGCCGTCTACAGATAAAGTAGGCGGCTGATTTATTAGAAAAAAATTTTTTAATAGTTTTATTTTTCTGCTTTTTGGAAAACTTTCTTCTGTTTCTTGATAATTTTATCATATTGTGATATAACTTGAAATAGAATGGTATATTTAGGGGTTGCTAACCCCAAAAGGCCCATCCCTTTATAGGGACGGAAATCCAAGGGCATAAGCCGATGAAGTTTATGCCTTTGGATTCCCGGAAGGGATCGTGACAGCCACGCCGCACAGAGGTGAGGCGTTTGTGCACTGCAAAAGGAGGATCCATTGTGAAAGTTGCACAATTGGCAGAAATTGCCACAGGGGGGAGGCGTTGACTGCCCTCTCTTAGTCAATATGACCAACTCTGTGGAGAGGGAAAGAAACCATGCAATACGATAGATATTCTCTGATTTTGCAGCTTTTTTCGGGGAATATCTAGGCCCTAAAAAGCTGACAAAATTTCAGGAGGATGAAAGGCAATGACACAAAACAAAACGACGAAAAAAGCCTTATTGGCCAGCGGATTGGCCGTACTTGTATGCGTGGCTCTGCTGGTGGGGACAACCTTCGCTTGGTTTACCGACAGCGTAACCAATAAAGGCAATCGCATTGAATCCGGTAAGCTGGCAGTCGATCTGCTGATGGACAAAGCTCAAGACGGCAAGTATGCAAGCATTGCAAACGGAACCGGAGACATCTTCAGCGAAGCAGCCGGTAACGGCATCAATTGGGAGCCCGGTAAAACCGAGATCGTTTATCTGGCAGTGCAGAACAAGGGAAGCCTTGCCATTAACTATAATCTGTTATTTGACATCGTGGACGGAGATCCCGGCCTCATTGGTTCCCTGGAGTACGCCGTGCTGGACGGTAAAAAGGCAGCCGACGTGACTGCGGAATCCTGGGAAGAGTTGAAGGCCATCGATGGCGCTCAAGTGGGTGAACTCCAAGCGGGAGAGACAACCGCAGCTCCTAATGGCACTTTGGATGAGATTGTCAGAGGGGAAGAGAACGAGACGGATTACTTTGCTTTGGCAGTACATATGAAGGAGAATGCCGGCAATGAGTATCAGAATGGTTCTATCACCATTGATCTGACTCTGGTGGCCAAGCAGGCCATGGCGGAAGAAGATGGCTTTGGCAGCAATGAGTATGATAAGGATGCCAGCTATCCTGTGTCCGTAGATGTAGAGGATCTGGACTCTCTTGAGGATGCTCTCAATAATACCGGTGCTCCGGTTGAAATTAATGTGACACAATCCATCACAGATGGCAAAAGTTTGACTGTCACAGGTGATGTCACCATGAATTTAGGAAATAATACACTGAATCTGCATGATATGACAATGGTTGGAGCCGGCATCAAAGTAGAGAATGGAGGTTCCATGACAATCAACGCTGAGGCAAACAAAGGGATGGTGTACACTGCCGGCAGCCTTACTGCAGATGGTAATGGAAGCACTTTGACCGTCAACGGCGGTAACTATGGCGTCAGCGGATCCAAGAGTGCACAAGTTACCGCTCAAAATGGAAGTAATATCTATCTCAATGATGGTATTTTCTCCAATTCAGGATACCAAGGTCATGCTGTTATGGCTACCAGCGGATCCACCGTTACAATCTCTGGCGGAAGCTTTAGTGTAAGTGGCGCAGAAAGCACGGCCCTCTATGCAGACGGCGGCACCATTGTGGTCGACAATTGTAAGTTTAGCTCCATCAATGGAAAACGCTATGCTGTGGCCAATGGCGGTCAGATTCTCGT
>CALCVR010000245.1 GCA_937905915.1 uncultured Eubacteriaceae bacterium | reverse complement strand
TCACAGTACAAAAAGAAATTGTAGGTGAAATCGGACAGGGATTTCTTATTCTTCTGGGCGTCACTCATGAGGACACCCAAGAAGAAGCTGAATTATTAGCCCGCAAGATTAGTGGACTTAGGGTTTTTACGGATGAACAGGATAAAATGAACCTGTCTCTTTTGGACATTGACGGAGAAGCTTTGGTGGTGTCGCAGTTCACCTTGTATGCCGACTGTAAGAAAGGACGGCGTCCCTCCTTCATCAATGCTGCGAGGCCGGAGGAAGCCGATAGACTGTATCAGAAATTTGTAGAACTTCTGGTACAGCATGGGATACGCAAGGTTCAAACCGGACGCTTTGGAGCCGACATGAAGGTAAGCCTCCAAAACGATGGCCCGGTCACCATTGTTTTGGATACCGATCAACTAAAATAAATGAAAAGGAGTGGATGACCATGGAATTGTGGGATCTTCTAGACGGCCAAGCTCACAAAATAGGACGCACGATGGTGCGAGGGAGACCCATCCCATCTGGGACATTTCATCTGGTCGTCCACATATGGGTAAAAAATAAACGAGGCCAGTACCTGATTCAAAAGCGTGCCAAAACCGTACAGACCATGGTAGGGCTTTGGGCCATTACCGGCGGCTCTGTAATGGCGGGGGAGGAGAGTCTGGAGGCGGCCGTCCGGGAAACCAATGAAGAGCTGGGTCTTGCCACCGTTGCCTCCCAATTTGAACTGGTACGCCGGCTGAAGCGCCGCCAAAATTTTACTGATATCTATCTTTTGCATGATAAGCTGGATGTGGATCATCTTGAGCTGCAAAAGGAAGAGGTAGAGCAAGTTATGTGGGCGTCCAGCGACAAGATTATGAAAATGGTCCGGGAAGGCCAATTCTACAATTATGGCCATGAGTATTTCCGGCTGATGTTTTCCTGCTAGTTTACAGAAACGGAGGGATTCCCATTGAAAATACAATCGGTTTTGTTGGGGAGCTTCACCAACTGCTATTTCCTGATCGACGAACAAACCGGCCATGTGGCTATTGTGGATCCGGGATTTGAGGCACAAAAGGTCATCCGCATGACAAAAGGATACAAGGTGGATGTTGTCCTGCTGACCCATGCTCATTTTGATCATATATCGGCTGTGGGGGAAGTGCTGGCAGCTACGGGAGCCAAGCTGGCGGCTCATGAAGCCGCTTTGGAAGAATTGACCCATCCTCAGGCCAGCGTGTCGGGGCTCTTTGGTTCCAGGGCCCCGGATCCGTTGAAACCGGATATCCTGTTGAAAGACGGCGATGTGCTTCAAGTGGGGAATTTGGAGATAAAAGCCCTCTATACGCCGGGTCACAGCCATGGCGATTGCTGTTATTTGTGTAATGATGTTATTTTTAGCGGGGATATTCTTTTTCAGGGGGATGTGGGACGTACCGATCTGCCAGGAGGAAGTTATCCGGCCCTGCTTAAGTCCCTACAGAAGCTCAAGCAGTTACCAGGGGACTACCGTGTTTTTCCCGGCCACGGTCCGGAGACGACCTTGGAAGCTGAACGCAGACACAATTCTTATATGAACCAGGTGGATTATGACTCTATTGATTGATGGGCATGGATTTCACTATGAAATGGAAAACCTGTGCCGCCTATTTTTCCCTCACGACTCCATCCAAGTTGTGCATGAATCGGCTGAAGACGAGATAGTGATTACCACATCCCTGCGGCGCGGGGAAGAGAAAACAGAACTTTTTGTGGAGTATCGCGCATATATTACCAATGAGCGTGCAAAAGCAGAGGTGCCAAACGGCCACACCGATTACGACAATCGGTGCGAATTGGTGATGGCACAGCTGCTTTTTGGAATTTTAGCCAAAGTGTGCCGTTTTATCCCTAAATGGGGGGTCTTGACAGGAGTCCGTCCCATTAAGCTGATGCGCCGCCTGATCCAGGAACAAGGCGAGGCAGAGGCACGCCGTACCTTTACAGAAGATCTGTTGGTATCGGAAGAAAAAACAAATCTAGCGGTCAATACAGTCCGCAAAGAGGATTCTATTTTGCAGCTTTCCCGGAGGGATTCCTTTAGCTTGTATGTGTCCATTCCCTTTTGCCCCAGCCGATGCGCCTATTGTTCCTTTGTTTCCATGTGGGTGGAGAAGTCGGGACATCTCATACCCAAGTATGTGGAATTGCTGGCAAAAGAGATTGAGGAGACCGGCAGGGTAGCAAAGAAGTTGGGACTCAGATTGGAAACCGTCTATTTTGGGGGAGGGACCCCCACCATCTTGTCGGCCGACCAACTGGCTTTTTTGATTGAGGCGGTTAATCGGTCGTTTGATTTATCCTTTGTAAGGGAATTTACCATAGAGGCTGGACGTCCCGATACCATTACCTTGGAAAAACTCCAAGTGATGAAGGATTTGGGCGTCACCCGTATTAGCATCAATCCCCAGACCATGCAAGACGACGTTCTGGAGCGCATCGGGCGGCGTCATACAGTCGCCCAGGTCCGCGAGGCCTATGCCATGGCAAAAGACGCCGGCTTTACCAATATCAATATGGATCTCATCGCCGGCCTGCCTGGGGACGATGCCTCGAAATTTGCCGATACCATCCGTCAGGTGCTGGAGTTGGATCCTCCTAGCATTACAGTGCACACTCTAGCCCTAAAACGCTCCTCTTATCTCAACCAGTTCGGCCAGGATGATTATGCACAGGCCGATCAAGTAGAGGCTATGCTTGACTGTGTCCAGCAGAATTTAGTCCCCAGTGGATATACCCCTTATTATCTCTATCGCCAAAGCCGTACCATCGGCAATCTGGAAAACATCGGTTGGAGCAAACCGGGATATGAGGGATATTATAACGTATATATTATGGATGAAACCCATACCATCTTGGCGGCAGGGGCGGCAGGAGTTACTAAACTCAAACAACCGGACGGCCCCTATATCGAACGGGTTTTTAATTTTAAGTTTGCTTATGAATATATCGACCGCTTTGACGAAATCCTAGCTAGGAAGAAGAAGGTGTGTCCATTTTATGAGAAATATGGCAAATGTAGTCAACTGCCTGGATGACATCAATGCCCTGGCCATTTTAGACAGTACCAAACTTATCGTCAACGCCGATGCCAGTTACCGGAATATTCTGGAACAATTAGCCGATTCCCTCACAGGTGGAGAAAATGTGTGCCGTATTATCATGCTGGCCGGTCCATCAGGATCAGGAAAAACCACGACGGCCCATATGTTGGCGGAAGCCATCCGTAATTGCGGTAGAAATGCATTTGTAGTATCCTTGGATAATTTTTATCGCGGACTTGGAAAAGCACCCCAGCTGGAAGATGGATCTTACGATTATGAATCGGTGGAGGCTTTGGACTATGAAAGGCTCCAGAAGTGTTTGATTGAGCTATTGGATAAGGGAAAGGCCTACTTTCCTATTTTTGATTTTGAAAAAGGCAGCCCAGCAGAACACAGCCATTTGATTGAGTTAGGCAAAGAAGATATCATTATTTTGGAAGGAATTCATGCTCTTAATCCTGTTGTCGTCGGCACATTAAAAGATGAGGGATGCTTGACAAGATTGTATGTCAGCATAGAAACCCCTTATGTGGATTGCAAAGGGGATGTGGTTTTAACCGCTCGGAATACTCGGCTTTTGCGTCGGATCCTGAGAGATTACCAGTTCCGCAATGCCGACCTCTCTCGGACATTTTCTATGTGGAAACAGGTGTGCAGAGGAGAGGATCTGTATCTGTTCCCATACAAAGATCAGTCGGATGTGGTTATTGATTCTTTCCACTGTTTTGAACCGTGTGTGTATCAAGATCTCATGCTGCCGTTGGTACAGAAAATGAATGTTACCGATCCGCACTATGGAAAAGCAGTGTCACTGATGAATGCACTTAGACGATTTGAAAAGATTGCAGTGGAACAGGTTCCACAAAGCTCCATGATCCGAGAATTCACCGGCGGTGGAAAATATCTTTAATGGGGAAGAGGCAGCCATAGAAAAGATAATCGCAAAAGTATTTGCGGTTATTTTTGATAAAATGCCTTGCAATTGAACGGCTTGCAAGATATAATCTTACCAAAGGATCTTATTTGTTTTATCCTTGCATACTAGAAAGGAGTTTTCATAATGGCTATCTTAGAGGAAGCTTTCATAAAAGTAAAAAGCGCGGTTGACGTAGCGGGAGAAAAAACCGGGGAATGGGTTGAAATCTCCAAGTTGAAGATCGCAGCGGCCAAACAAAGCAGTGAGATTGCGGACCGCTTTGAAGCTCTGGGCAAAATGGTTTACAATGCTTCTAAGGCGGGCGGCTTAGATCATGAAGTAATTCAGAAAAAAGTAGATGAGATCGATGCACTGTATGAAAAGCTGGGCGAGATTAATGAACGTATTTATGAGTTGAGAAATGTCGTCCAGTGCCCTACTTGTAAGGCTGTCAGCCCGAAAGAAGCTATCTTCTGTAGCAAATGTGGCACCAAGCTGGTCGGTCAAGAAGAGAAAAAAGAAGATCCAATTCACGAGGAAAAACAGCCAGAAGAATCTCAGGACTGGCAGCCTCCAGTTGATCCAATCGATCCTACTGTCAGCAATCCTGACGATGAGGACGATATGCCTCAATAACTCAATAAAGTGAATAATGAAAAATGGCGGACAGTTTAAGCTGTCCGCCATTTTTTTAGATACTATAGAGTAGAAAGTAGAAAAAAGAACCGGCCCCGTGGAAAAATTCCACA
>CALCVR010000244.1 GCA_937905915.1 uncultured Eubacteriaceae bacterium | reverse complement strand
CAGATTACCAAACAAGGTCTTTATGCTTTGGAACCCTACCGGGTCAAGCGGGCGGTGGTCATTGCCGCAGGTTTTGGATCGAGAATGGTCCCTATCACCTTGAATACGCCCAAGCCTTTGGTCCGCGTCCATGGTAAAATGATTGTGGAAACCTTACTGGATGCTATTGTGGCTGCGGGAATCCCAGAAATCGTATTGGTGCGTGGATATCTTTGGGAGCAGTTTGACATTTTAAAACATAAATATCCCAACATACAGTTTATCTATAATCCCCTCTTTAATGAAGCAAATAATATCTCTTCTGCATGGCTTGCCAAAGATCTTCTGCAAAACGCCTATGTTTGTGAAGCTGATCTTCTCCTTAGTAATCCTCATTTGATCCGTAAGTACGAGTATTGTTCCAACTATCTGGGGCAGTATCGAGACATGACCGACGATTGGTGTTTTGTAGTCAAACGGGGAATTATTCGGGAACTAAATGTAGGCGGCCGGGATTGTTACCACATGTACGGCATCTCCTATTGGGATGCTCAGGATGGAGCTAAACTAGCGGAAGATCTGGATCAGGTTTACAGAATGCCCGGCGGCAAAGAGAAGTATTGGGATGAAGTGGCCCTTCGGGTATGCCATAAGAACTACCAGGTGGAGGTCCGCCCTTGTTTTGAAGGGGACATTGTAGAGATTGATACTTTTAATGAGCTGAAGAAAATCGATCCTGTTTATGATATGTGATGTTTTGTCCTTTAAAAAATAGTTTCCGGTTCCGCACAAGTGGCAAGAAGCAGGCCCATTAAAATAGGACTTTTATTGTGGAGCAATAAAAAATCCCCTGTCCTTTTAATTAGGACAGGGGATTTTTTGATGTAAGATGTAACAATTATTCGGCTTTGTTAAAATAGCGCTGAGCGATTTCGTCGCCAAACCAGATGGCGGTTTCGGTGCGGAAAGCCTCTTCACAGTCGCTAGCGTGGATCAAGTTCTCACAGCAACGATCCTCATCAATGGAGCGCTGGAGGGAATCGGTTCCCAAATCGCCGCGGATGGTACCCTTCCCGGCTTTGGAGGGATCGGTTGCCCTTGACGATGATGGGCATAACCGGCTGGCCGTCAAAATAACGGATAGCCCTGCGGCGGAAGGTATCGCCCAACTTCTCGATAACCTCGGCATAGTGCTTACAGATGACATCCTCTTTGGCCTTTTGATATCCTACCAACTCCAGTTCAATGCCGCCTTTTTTCAAATAGGACAGCACATCCACTACCAGTTCACGATCTAAGGCATCCGGTTTGAGCATAATAAAACTATAATTCATACGTAACGTCCTCCACACATTTCATTTTACTATTTTCTCTATTGTACCACCGACGCCCATCCACATCAAGACGCCTTGGGCGAAATCTTCCTTATCTTCCTTTACTCCTTGTCAGGGATGACCTCTAACCAATATCCATCGGGGTCGGAGATAAAATAAATACCCATTTCTGGATTCTCAAAACAAATGCATCCCATCTCTTCGTGCAGCGCATGGGCTTTCTCATAATCGTCAGCAGTAAAGGCTAAATGAATCTCATTGTCCCCCAGGTTATAGGGCTCTTTGCGATCTCTCAGCCAGGTCAGTTCCAAAAGATGTGGGGTTTTGCCATCGGTTAAGTAGACGATAATAAAACTTCCGTCTGGCGGCACAATGCGCCGCTGTTCGGTAAGACCCAAAGCCTCTTTGTAAAAAACAAGGCTTTTTGTGAGATCCAGCACATTTAAATTGTTGTGGGCAAAGGTAAACATAAAAACATCCTCCTTATTCACGATTGGCTGGAGGTTTCCAAATAGTCCTCCGCGTGATCCCGCCAATCGTAGGTATCGGTTTCGACGTCCAGCAAGATGCCGTTGATGGAGACGGTGGTATCATCCGACCACGTCACCGTCGCATCCGACTGCCCAATCTGCCAAAAGATATTGCTCCGTTTGCCGTCCTGTTTGTTCCACAGCTCCCCCCGGACAGCATCCCCCATCTTGTCGTTTGACACCAGGTAGATGGTGACGCTATAGGA
>CALCVR010000243.1 GCA_937905915.1 uncultured Eubacteriaceae bacterium | reverse complement strand
TTTTAATGGTTTTATTAAATCTTTACTAACATCTTATAAAGCAGAACGGCTCTTTTATCTGTGATGCATTACTGAGTAATTGAGGGATTTCTTTATGAAACGGGTGGTTGGTTATCTCTATTATGTTGTTTTAATTGCGGGGGTCCCTTTGGCCTGTATGTTTTCCAACTATTTAGCGGCAATGGTCAATCGTACGTTTCAGTCTTTTCCTTTCGCTCACCTGTTTTACTTGGTTGTCTTTGCCTTTGGCGTTTATCTATTTCTGAGCAGGTTCTTAGCATTATCCGAAAAGGAATCGGTTTTGTGCAAAGCGGTAACCATTGTCGCAATGTTCTTATTTATTATGCCCTCCCTGCTGCTTCCCTTTGCCATTACAAACATCGTGGCAACAAGCAAGCTTTATATGCTTCCTTTTTTAATTGGAGGATACCTGCTGCCCTCTATGGTCTTTGACATTGTCAAAATCATAAAAGCAAAAAAGCACTCTGCTGCTTAGTTTTATCAAGTTCCCCGCCGTCGTAAAATTGACGGCGGGGATTTTGTGTTTTTGTGAAATGTGAAAAACATTTACTATGTATAATTTATATTTTAACTTTATTTTGACAAAAAATGTATTATAATTGTTAACACACTGAAGTGTAAAGCAATAAATTTGAGAACTTATTTGCATTTTTATTTTTCTGTGAGGAGGACATGAAATGAAACGAGCAGCTGGTTATCTTTATTATATAATCCTTCTTATCTTCCCCCCAGCTTTATCCTTGCTGAATGAATCGATGCAGGACATGGTAAAGCATACTTTTAATCCTCTTCCCAGCGCCGTGATTTCTATCTGTTTGCTTATTGTCTTCGGCGCATTTGTGTGGCTCAAACGATTTGTGCAGCTCTCCCTGATTGAAACGCTAGTGTGCGACGCAGTTTGTGTTGTAGCGTTTTTCCTCATGTCCCCGATTCCCTTGTTCTTTGGGTTGGTCCCCTTAACTCCTGCTACGTCCGCTGTCTCCAATTACGCCTTCTTTTTCTTGCTTGCGGCCTTGGGCTATTTTCTGGTGGATCTCATTGCAACCATCGTGGCGCTGGTCCGGCAGAAAAAGCAAAAGCTTTCCTAGTCATACTATAAACTCCCAATAACAGAAGGGGGCGCCCTATGTAGCAACTACATAGGACGCCCCCTTTTGTTATATTAGCTTTTATTTCAGAAATTAAGCGCGGGTGCGGATTTCCTCCTGCACCTCAGTTACAAACTGTTCCACAGCCATGCTGCCCTTGTCGCCGTCCTTGTGGGACCGAACCGACACCTGGCCGCTTTCGGCCTCTTTGTCGCCCACGATAACCATATAAGGGATCTTTTGCAGCTGGGCTTCGCGGATCTTATAGCCCATCTTCTCAGCACGGTAATCGGCTTCTACGCGTAGGCCGGCGTCAAACATCATCTGCTCCAGCTTCTTTGCATAGTCATGGTGCCGCTCGCTGATGGGGATGATCTTGACCTGGGTGGGAGCCAGCCAAGTGGGGAAGGCGCCGGCAAAGTGCTCGATGAGGATGCCGATGAACCTCTCAATGCTGCCGAACACCACGCGATGGATCATAATGGGGCGGTGTTTCTGACCGTCCTCGCCGGTGTACTCCAGTTCAAAGCGTTCGGGGAGCTGCATGTCCAGCTGGATGGTACCGCACTGCCAGGTACGGCCGATGGCATCCACCAGATGGAAGTCCAGCTTGGGACCGTAGAAGGCGCCGTCCCCTTCGTTGACGGTATAGTCTCGGCCCAAATCCTCAATGGCGCCGCGGAGGCCTTCGGTAGCCCGTTCCCAATCCTCCAGGCTGCCCATGTGATCCTCGGGCATGGTGGAAAGCTCGATGTGATACTCAAATCCAAAGAGGCTGTACACCTGGTCGATGAGCTGTACAACGCCCTTAATCTCATCCTTGATCTGCTCCGGCGTCATGAAGATATGGGCGTCATCCTGGTTGAAGCACCGCACCCGCATCAGACCGTGAAGTGCGCCCGAAAGCTCATGGCGGTGCACCAGGCCGATCTCACCCATACGAAGGGGAAGATCCCGGTAGCTGTGCGGCTTTGTCTTATAAACCAAGATGCCGCCGGGGCAGTTCATGGGCTTGATGGCGAAATCGGTGTCGTCGATGACGGTGGTATACATATTTTCCTTGTAGTGATCCCAATGGCCGCTGCGTTCCCAGAGGGTCCGGTTGAGCATGATGGGAGTGCTGATTTCCTGGTAACCTGCCTTGCGATGCACTTCGCGCCAGTAGTCCAGGAGGGTATTCTTCAAAACCATTCCCTTGGGCAGGAAGAAGGGGAATCCGGGTCCCTCTTCCATAATGGTAAACAGCTCCAATTCCTTGCCCAGCTTGCGGTGATCCCGCTTTTTAGCCTCTTCCAGCATGGTGAGGTATTCCTCCAGCTGGCTTGCCTTGGGGAAGCAGGTGCCATAGATGCGGCACAACATGGCTTTGTCCGAATCGCCGCGCCAATAAGCGCCGGTGGCGCTGGTCAGTTTGATGGCCTTGACAGGGCCGGTGGTCATCAGATGAGGACCGGCGCACAGATCCATAAATTCCCCTTGACGGTAGAAGCTGATGTTTTCCCCTTTTCCGGCGTGCTCGGCAATGAGCTCCACTTTATAAGGCTCATTGGCCTCTTCCATGGTCTTGGTGGCCTCTTCGGGGGTCATTTCAAACCGCTCCAGCGGGATGTTCTCCTTGACGATCTTTTTCATCTCAGCTTCAATTTTTTCCAGATCGTCGGTGGTGAAGGGAGTTTCCACATCGAAATCGTAGTAGAACCCATTGTCAATGGCTGGGCCGATGGCCAGCTTTGCCTTGGGATAGAGGCGTTTGATAGCTTGGGCCAGGATATGGGATGTGGTATGGCGGAAAGCCCATTGGCCATCGGGATGGTCAAAGGTGAGAATATCCACCTGGCAGTCCTTGGTGAGGGGAGTGCGCAGGTCGGCCATCTGGCCGTCGATATGGGCGACGCAGGCTGCTTTATAAAGGCCCATGCCGATGGATTTGGCAAGCTCGGCCACTGTGGTGCCGGCTTCCACCTGGCGGACGTCGCCGCCTTTGAGAGTGATGTTGATCATTTGGTTCAGCTCCTTGCAGCATTTTCTGGTCGGGGATGGGCTTGTTCCAAACAAAAAACGCCCCGCCCCCAAAAACACTGGGGCGAGGCGACTGCCACGCGGTTCCACCCAATTTCAGCGCATGCCTTTGCATGTGCGCTCTCATTGCCCCGATAACGGCGGAAAAACCGGCGCGCCTTATGCATCTGCCTTCGGCGCACACTCTGGGGCGGTAGCCTTCTCCCTTTGCCGACGCGCTCCCAGCCGACGGCGCATCTCTCTGGTGACAAATTACAGGATAGTGCCTTCCCCTTCGACGTTTTATTGTGTTTCATGATAGCACCCTACCTCTCCAAAGTCAAGGGCGATATCCACAGTTTTTCCATGCTTTCCTACGATTGAACCAAAGGATCCCATCTGGTATAATAGACTCAAGAATGCGCGAAATTCTGGATTTGGAGGGGACTTCATTTGATTCAAAAAATTCAATGGAAAAAGCTGCAAAACGGCAGCGATATCCGCGGTGTGGCCCTGCCCGGCGTGGAAGGGCAGCCGGTTAACCTGACGCCGGAGGCCGCCAGCTTTATCGGAGCCGCCTTTGGTTTATGGCTCTCCCGACGCACAGGCAAAGCTATGGAGGACATCCGGGTGGCCATTGGGCGGGATTCCCGCCTGTCCGGCCCCACCCTGTTGGACGCCGCCGCCCAGGGACTCCAGCACATGGGCATCACCGTCACCGACTGCGGGCTGTGTTCCACCCCCGCTATGTTTATGACTTTGGTGACTGAGGGGTTCCAGTTCGACGGCTCCATTATGGTGACAGCCAGCCACCTGCCCTTCAACCGCAATGGCCTCAAGTTCTTTGTGCCGGAGGGTGGCCTGGATCACGACGACATCACAGCCCTATTGGACATCTGCGAAAAAGGGGAGCTTCCCATTGCCGTCCACAGCGGCAGGCGGGAAACCCTGGATTTTCTCTCGGTCTATTCCCAGGGACTGGTGGATAAAATCCGCAAAACCACCGGCAGCGAACATCCCTTGGAGGGACTGCGCATCGTGGTGGACGCCGGCAACGGCGCCGGCGGATTCTACGCGGAAAAGGTGCTAAAGCCCCTTGGCGCCAATACCGACGGCAGCCGGTACCTAGATCCTGACGGCAACTTCCCCAACCACATCCCCAACCCGGAGGACGCCGATGCCATGGCCGCCATCCGGGAATCGGTGCTTCAAAGCCATGCCGACCTAGGCATCATCTTCGACACCGACGTGGACCGGGCCGCCGTGGTGGATCATCTGGGCCAGGAAATCAACCGCAACCGCATCATCGCCCTGCTGGCCGCCATCCTGCTTTCCGAGCATCCCGGCACCACCATTGTCACCGACTCGGTGACCTCCAGCGGGTTGGCCTCCTTTATCCAGTCACTGGGCGGGGTACATCATCGGTTTAAACGGGGATACAAAAACGTTATTAACGAGGCCATCCGCCTCAACGGGGAGGGCGTCGACTGCCAGGCCGCCATCGAAACCTCCGGCCACGGCGCGTTAAAGGAGAACTACTTCCTGGACGACGGCGCTTATCTGGTGTCCAAGATTTTAGTGCAGATGGCCAAGCTCCGCCGGGAAGGCCGCACCATAAGCCAGCTGATTGAATGCCTGGCCGAACCGGCCGAAGCCGCTGAAGTGCGGTTTAAAATCCTGCCGGAGGACTTTAAGCCCTACGGCCAGAAGGTCCTGGATGATCTATTGAAACTGGTGGAGAAGCGTCCCAACTGGATGCTGGCTCCCGACAACCGGGAGGGGGTCCGCGTCTCCTTCGGTAAGGAGGATGGCGACGGATGGTTCCTATTGCGCCTTTCTCTTCACGATCCCATCCTTCCTCTCAACATCGAGTCCGACCAGGCCGGCGGCGTCAAGATCATCGCCCGGCATATCCACTCCTTCCTCGCCCAATACGATGGGCTGGATATCTCCCCCCTTACGCAATTGATCCAATAAATG
>CALCVR010000242.1 GCA_937905915.1 uncultured Eubacteriaceae bacterium | reverse complement strand
CCTCAGACCGCTTCAGAGGCGTTTTAAGGCACGAAAAAAGCCCGAGGGGTACACGAGTACCCCAACGGGCTTAAAACGTCTTAAAACGCAAAATACGGCGTTTCACGGCAATGGGAACGAAAAGGGGACGCCATCAGGCGTCCCCAAATCTATACACAAGCGCAAACTCATTCTTGTAAAAGAAGAGTTCGACGCTTCCTCTTTTGGTGGAGATGAGGGGAATTGAACCCCTGTCCGAAAACCGATTCCCACAGGCTTCTTCGAGTACAGCCGGTCTTTTAAGATTCCCCTCACGCCCCGCCGACCGGCAGGCTGGACGCTACGGTAGCTCTTATGTCATGACAGGCTACAGAGCTACTCACCTGTTCACGTGCACCGCTCATCGACGCCTCTATCTGGGCCGCGGTACTCCCGGCAGAGACGGCAGCCTAATTAGGCCGCGTAGGCAACTTGATTGTTGTCAGTTATTGTTTAGTTTGCGGCTTTTAAAGCGGATCCGCACCGCTACTCGCTACTCGTGGTTCACAATCCCCGTCGAAAGCCATTGCATCCCCATATTATTAGGACATCCTTCCTCGCTCCTTTAAAGCGCGGTCTATGTCCCGTTTGGCAGCACGTCGTGCTAAATCTTCCCGCTTGTCGTAATTTTTTTTACCCTTGCACAGGCCAACCTGCACTTTGACAAGAGATCCCTTCAAATAAACTGATAATGGGATCAAGGTAAGCCCTTCCTGCTTGACCAGCCCAAACAGGCGCAAAATCTCCCGTTTGTGCATCAGCAGGCGGCGTGGCCGGGTCGGTTCCCGATTGAAGATGTTCCCCTGCTCATAGGGGCTGATATGCATCCCCCGTACCAGCATTTCGCCATCCTTGATTTCACACCAAGCATCCTTCAGGTTGACGGCACCTTTGCGGATGGACTTGACTTCAGTCCCGCAAAGTTCGATACCAGCCTCCATACTCTCCTCCACGAAGTAATCATGGAAGGCCTTTTTGTTGTTGGCAACGGTTCGGATATTGGATTTTGCCGGCTTCATGCGCCTCACCTTCCTTCGGGATATTTCATTATAGCACGAAGAGCTCCTTTGTCAAGCATCCAAATTGTCGCAAAAGAGGAATTTTTTCACAATTTGCTTCTGCCCTCCAAGGCTCTGGACAGCGTCACTTCGTCGGCGTATTCCAAATTGCCTCCTACTGGGATGCCGTAGGCCAGGCGAGTTACCTTGATGCCCATAGGCTTGAGCAGACGGGAAAGATACATGGCGGTGGCCTCCCCCTCTACCGTAGGATTGGTAGCCATGATGACCTCCTCCACCTCTCCGGAATTCACTCGGCTGAGAAGTTCCTTGATGCGCAATTGTTCTGGACCAATGCCGTCCATAGGCGAGATAACGCCATGTAATACGTGATAAAGCCCTTCGTACTCTCTGGTCTTTTCAAATGCCATGACATCCCGCGGATCCTCTACCACGCAGATAACCTTATGATCTCGGGATTCATTGCTACAGATGGAGCACACCGGGACATCGGACAAATTCTGGCACACTTGGCAACACCGGATTTTTTCCTTAGCGTCTAAAATCGCCTGGGCGAAATCCTGGGCCTGCTCTTTGGTCAGACCCATCACGTGAAATGCCATTCGTTGAGCCGTTTTATGCCCGATGCCCGGCATGCGTTCAAACTGCTCCACCAGTTTGGACAAAGGGGCGATGCTATAGCTCACTGCTTAAAACAGGCCGGGAATGCTGACGCCATTGGTCAAAGCGTCCATTCTCTGATCCTTTTCGTCGATGGCCTTGCGGATGGCCTCATTGACAGCCGCCATCACCAGGTCGGACAGCATCTCCACATCCTCAGGATCCACCACTTCCGGCTTGATGCTCACCGATTTGACTTCCATCTTACCGGTCACCGTTACGCTGACGGCGTCGCCGCCAACGGTCGCGCTGTATTCTTTTTCTTCCAGTTCCTCGGTGATGCGCTCCATGTCCTCCTGCATCTTCTGGGCCTGACGGATCATGGCATTCATATTTCCTTGTCCGCTTCCACCGTAACCTTGCGGTAATCTTGCTTTCATCTTAACGTCCTCCTACTTAACAAACTAAGCACTGATTTTTAGATCATAAAGGTCTATTATTTCTTATCCATGGGGATCCCCAGGGCATCCAGTTTTTTCTCTAAAGCGGCAATGGGATCCTGCTGATCGGGATGTTCCTCCCGGCGATAGGGACCAAGCCCATACCGCCGCCCTGTCTGGTTCTGAATGGCTTGACGCAATGCGTCCCGATGCTCGGCTTCGTTGATAAGGATCTTGGCCAAGGGATTAGGGGCGTCGATCAAAACCCGGTTGCCGGCTTCATAGGCCGATGAACCATCCAGCACGCCATGCAGTGGTTTGGCCGTCTGGGAAAGCTCCGACAAAACCTCCGGCCAGCAGGCCAGTGGCACTGGCTTTACTTCCTCCGACGGTGTCCTTTTGCGAACCGGCGCCGGGTACGGCGTTTTCTCCATAGACGAGGACGCAGGGATTTTCTCCTCTGCCTCCGGTTTCAAAGTCTCTTTTGGATCCTCCGACCCGCTGGACGAAGCGGGGTCCTGCGCCTGGGTTTGGGGCAAACGTCCCGAACGCAGCGCATTTTCCATCTTCTCCATCCGCCGCACAAGGGCCTCGTTGGAACCATCCAACTGGGGATTGCACAGGCGAACCAGAGCCGTTTCCATCTCCACCCGCCGGTTTGCCACCGACGGCATATGATCCAGTACCCGCTGCAATACGCTCAGGGCGTGCAAAATGGCAGGCATGGTATAGTGAGATGCTTCTTCTTTTAACTGGTCAAGCTCCTGGGACGAACAGACGATATATCGGCTGGCATCCTCCATAGAGCGGATAAGCATAAGATGGCGGTAGTGGTTGATAAGCTCCTCGCACACCCGCGCCATATCGCGGGAGGCGTTGTGCAGCTGATCCACTACTTCCAGCGCCAATGGGACATCATTTGTGCGCACGGCTTTGGAAAGGGTAAATAAATGCTCCCTGCCGGCCAAACCTGCGGCAGCCGTCACCGCTTGTTCGTCCACCGTCCCACCCTGGCCAGCACACTGATCCAGCAAGGATAAAGCGTCTCGCAAAGCGCCGTCGGCAATGCGGGAGATAAGCAAAGCGCCGTCCTCGGTCAGGTTGATACCCTCCTGCTCCGCCACGTAATGAAGCCGCTTTGACATATCCTCTGGTGCAATCCTTTTAAAGTCAAACCGCTGGCAGCGGGACAAGATGGTAGCTGGCAGCTTATGTACCTCGGTGGTGGCCAAGATAAAGATCACATGAGCCGGCGGCTCCTCCAACGTCTTTAATAGGGCGTTGAATGCGCCGATGGACAGCATATGCACCTCGTCGATGATGTACACCCGGTACTTGGCGGCGGTAGGGGTAAAAGCGGCCTCTTCCCTGAGATCGCGGATATTGTCCACGCCGTTGTTGCTGGCG
>CALCVR010000241.1 GCA_937905915.1 uncultured Eubacteriaceae bacterium | reverse complement strand
ATAAAACACAAGGAGGAGATCCCCATGAAAACCACAAAACGTTCATTGCTGGCAAGCGGACTGGCTGTGCTCATGTGCATCGCCATGCTGGTCGGCACTACCTTTGCCTGGTTTACCGACAGCGTCGTAAACAAAGGCAACAAAATCCAGTCTGGAAGACTGCTCATCAACGCTACCGCCTATGACGTGGCGCAGGATGGCGACAAGAGCTTTACCATTCCCGGCGTCAACGGCGGCCAATCTTTCAGCTTTGAGGCACAAGGCCAGGATCTGAAAAAAGATACCACTCCCATCATCAACGAAGAGAATTGGGAACCCGGCAAATCCTCGGCTAAATTGCTGAAGGTGGAAAACGCCGGCACTTTGGCAGCCAAGATCAAATTGGAATTTGCCGTGACCGACGGCGGTTTGATGGACGCCCTGTGGTTTGATTTCATCCAGGTGAAGGATGGAGCGGCTGTGGGCCAATTCACCAAACGTCCTATGAGCGAACTTGCTACCTTTGCGCAGAATCTGGAGCTGCCGGTTGTGGCAGGGGGCGACCCGTTGCAATTCATCCTGGTGTACGGCATGAAGGAAGAAGCCGGCAATGAATATCAGAAGAAATCCTTCTCGGCCGACGTCACGATTCTGGCCACTCAGTACACCGAGGAAGTGGACGGCTTCGGCAGCGACCAATACGACAAGGATGCTACTTATAAGGTACCTGTCTCCACCAAAGAGAATTTCTCGGATATCATCCAAAATACCACTACCGATATCGCTCTGTCTCTGGATCAGGATTTAACCATGAGTGGGACGACGGATGGAGACTTTAAATCGGGTAAAAACGTCGCTGTCGATCTCAATGGCAGAACCATCACCGGCACTAATAACAACATTGCGCTTCGTGTTAACAGCGGAACCGCTACAATCTCCGGAGGGTCTATTGCCGCGGCTCAGGGTACCTACTGTACCGTATCGGCTGGTCTTGGTGGACAGGCTTATCTGAACGATGTAAACCTCAGCAATGTCACTGCCTTTGGCTGCAGCATTAAGGCCTTTGAAAATGGCTACATCCGTCTGGATAACGTCACCTCCACCTCCAACATGGGCGGCGGCGTGGCAGCTGCCGGCGGCACGGTCGACATTTACAACAGTACCTTTACCCAGACCGGGTACTACGACTGGAACAGCGTCAGCGTGTCGGCCAGCAATGGAACTGGCGTAGCCAATGTCTACAGCGGTACCTTCACCAGCGAAGGCTACGGCTTGTATATTTTCACCTCCGGCGGTACCATCAATGTCCACGGCGGAACCTTTAAAGCAGGCAAAGATGTGATCAAGGCCGATTTGGATTTAGGTACTTATCCCACTGCGAAAGGCACCATTAATATCTATGACGGTTCCTTTGACGGTAAAATCAATGTAGCCGAAAAGTGCGAGCTGAACATTGAAGGCGGTACCTTCCAAAACACCGGCCTGACTTTGGAGCAGTTTAAAGCTTATGTAGCCGAAGGGCACACGGTTACCGAGGCAGATGGAATCTTTACCGTCCAGTAAGATTCTAGGATAAACAAAAAACATTAAAAAGAAATAGAAAAGCCTTCGTTCCTATACAAATGGAACGAAGGCTTTTCTATTTTTGATAGAGTAGGAAAGTTTATGGAATCAGTCCTCCCAAATATCATTGGGATCGTCCACATACTGAAGGATATCGCCGGGCTGGCATTTGAGTTCTCGGCAGATAGCATCCAAGGTGGAAAAACGAACAGCCCTGGCTTTGTTGTTTTTTAACACAGATAGATTTGCCAATGTAATCCCCACTCTCTGGGAAAGTTCGGTCAGACCGATTTTTCGCCGGGCCATCATCACGTCCAAATTGACCACAATAGGCATACTACTTTCCCCCTTCCTAAATGGTCATATCGTTTTCCTCTTTATAAGAGAGAGCCTTCTGAAAGAGGGCTGATAAAATAAAAGCAATGCAGGATACTACGCCAAAAACAAAAAGAACCACCACGGCAAATACCGACCAGATGAGGAATAGGGCCGGGATATATAAAATACAAAAAGCCAGGCACAAAAAACCAATACGACGCAGAAGAAGGACATTTTCCTGAATGAAGGGCCGGTCATTTTGGATATGCAAAAGCAACTTGCGGACCTGCCACAATAGGACTTCCGCCAAAATAGCCGAAAGATAAAGGAAAATCAATGTCCAGATATAGGAAGTCTGATGAAACTGCACCGCCTGACCGGCCGGTAAATTTCCGTAGTAGAAGGTATACTCATACTCAAAGAACCATTTGAGCAGCCAAGGGAGGCCTGCCATAATGACGGCTCCCAGCACCATCACAAAGGTGAGAACGTGTTTTAAAAGGCTGCTGAGGCTTTGTTTTCCAATCACTTGCAAAGAAGTTTCCCCCTTTCATCCATAAAAGAGACATTATGAATAATCAAATTGGCTAACCGACTGCAAAACCGCGTCCAAAGGCAGCTCCCGGACGGTATAACGGGTTCCCTTTTCCCCGTAGATCAAAACCCGTAGGTTGCATACGCCGTCCATACGCTGGAAAATACTCTGGGTCAGATCGATGCGGCGGATACGGGTAGCAGGGATGGCCACCCAATGCAGTACAAAATATTTGCGGCAGCGCAAAATACATACATCGCTGTTGAGATCGATGCCGGCTTCCTTATAGGAAACAAACGACAAGAGCAAAAACCATACCACCGGCAGCATCAAGGCAATGGCAAGCCAGGGAATGAGAAACCGAAGGGACGGCCGATAGGCCCATAAGAGCAAAATAGCCGGGATGAGCAACAACAGAAGGAGAACCGGAAGAAAGAGATAACGTCTTAAAGCCTTCTTTGGAGGACGGACAAAGTTTTTCGGCTGGATTTGAAACCCAGGCAAAAGGGACTTCATAGCCTGTTCCATGGGGGTAGAACGCATAGCGGGAAGGAGCACTTCCCTTTCCCCTTTCTCCTTGCCAAATCCGGCGCATAAAAGGCAGATGGAACGCACATGAAATGGATACATCAGGAGCTTTTGGCGGATGTCCACGGCATTAATATGATCGATGGGGAGAATGGTGTGCCGTTGAAAGAAAGGACCAGCTGTCAAGGTAAGCACCGATCCGGACCGGCGCACTTGAAGATGCATATATCGGATGAGCACCCGAAAAAAAGCAATGAGCCATCCCACGGCCAAGATGACGGCAATGCCGGCCGTCAAAGGGGGAATGACCTGGGATAAAATTTCCGTCACCCGGTTAAAGGTCTCATAAATGCGGCGGGAGAACTCCTCCCCCAGCACTTCGCCCAAATGGTTGATTAAGGGGACGGCGAAAAATAGACCGGCCGCCGCATTGGAAGAGGACGCCGCCATCAGGATCAGGGGAAGCAATCCAGCCCGTCCCCGGGCGCTTTTGCCGTCCGAATAGTCGCATTTGATCTGGGATACCAACCATTCGGCCCTACGGCGGGAGACATAAAGGGTCA
>CALCVR010000240.1 GCA_937905915.1 uncultured Eubacteriaceae bacterium | reverse complement strand
TGCCATGGCATCCCCCTTCAAACTGGACGCTGCGGATCACATCCCCTTCCAACTCCAAACGGATGCTGCGGGAGCAAACCCCCTTAGGCCGATAGATATACTCCATTTTAACTTCCCCTTTCCAAAGGTACTTTATACAAAAGCCGATGGGATTCCTATGAAAGAAGTGAGGAATCTCCTCTATGTCCTTTTGTGTTTTAGGTCGTCTTAACAGCGTAAGCCGACCCCATCATCAGCAGCTTAAATTTCGTTGATTTTTGCCACGCGGGCCGGTATAATAAGAATCAGACTGTTTTACAGTATTTCATAATTTTCGTGTCAGGCATCCATCCGCTCCAGCAACTCTTTGAGGGATTGCTCCGGCGTGGTACACGTCCCCAACGGCACGGCGCCGCCGCGAAACCGGCCGTGGAAATCCGAGCCTCCCGTGGTCAAAAGCCCATGCTCCTTGGCCCGGTTCAGCAGATGCTGCCGGGTGGCGTCACTGTTGCGAGGATGCCACACCTCTACGCCATCTAGCCCGGCTTCGATTAGTTCCTCTAATACATCGAGGCTGTCGTAGATTTCCGCGTGGGCCAGCACGGCCACGCCTCCCGCTTCGTGGATGAGATGCAGCACCTCAAAGGCGCTGGGGAAGCGAGGCGTCACTAAATAGGCGCCTGTCTTTTGGTGAAACAGCTGGCGGAACAGGGTCCCATATGCCTCCACATCGTAGCCTAGATCCATCAAAGCCTCCATGATGTGGGTTTTATAAATGCACGTGCTGTTTTCAGCGTAGCGTTCCACCATCTCGACGGTAATGGGATAATAGGCCGCTACTTTTTCAATCATCTGATACACAGCGTCCTGACGGCGGCGGCCGATCTCCTCACACATGGGTTCCAACACCGAAAGCCTCTTTGGGCCATAGCAAAGAAGGTGCACCTTCCTGCCCCGTTTTTCATCCACACAGGAGAATTCCGCCCCGGGAATCACTCGAATAGGCTGCCCTTCCTCCAATTTCTTTGCCTGCCGGCATCCGGCCAAGGTGTCGTGATCGGTAACGGCCACAGCGCCCAGATGAAGCCTTTGGGCCAGCCAAACCAGATCCTCCGGTGGAAGGGATCCATCCGACAATCGACTGTGACAGTGCAGGTCTCCTACTTGCATGATACTCTCCTTTTTCAGGATAAAAAGACATTGGAATGCCCAAAATCCAAAAATTAACTAGATCAAACTTGTCCTTTATTATACACCCGTTTCCACCATAAAACAAGCGGATAACCTATCCTATACCGGCTGCTGTTTCCAATTTTTATCCTGTGCTCCGGTGTGGGAAAGAATCCCTTCTGGTAATATCTATGAGAAAGAAGTACCCTTTTATGAAAATTAAAATTGACCGCTATCCCACCCTTTACCGGCAGATCCATGCTTCAGCCCTTCAGAATCCACAAGGCAAAGCCCTTCTTTTTTACGGCGCCACCTTATCCTACCGTCAGCTGGACCAGCTGGTGGACGACTGTGCCGCCGGCCTGTTGGCCCTGGGGGTAAAGGCCGGGGATCGGGTCACTATCTGCATGCCCAATCTTCCCCAAACGGTGGCAATTATTTACGCCGTCAATCGCATCGGCGCAATATGCAACATGCTGCACCCCTTGTCCACTGCCGACGAAGTACGTCACGGTGTGGAGCTGGTGCGGTCAAAAATAGCCTTTTGTTTTGACCTTTCACAAAAGGCCTTTGACGGTTTGGACGTAGCCTTGATCTGTTGCAAAACCTGTGACTATTTTGAAAGTACCCCTATGGGGTGGATCCGGGGTAAGGTGTATGCCCACAGCATCCGGCAAAAGGTGGGCGTCGCCCACGTATCCCAAAGGATCGGCTGGGAGCAATTTTTAGAGAAAGGGAAGGGCTGGACCCATTCCCATTCCCTGCCGGATGCCGCGTCCGATCCCGAAGCCACCGCCGCCATTATGTATACCGGCGGCACCACCGGTTTGCCCAAAGGGGTGATGTTGTCAAACGCGGCTATTAATTCTTTGTCCTTTCAGCTTTTCCCCGTCCTAGGAGAAGCCAAGGCCACCGACGGCATGCTGGGCGCGCTGCCGGTGTTCCATGGGTTTGGATTCGCTTTTTGTATGCACACCGCTTTGGCTGCGGGCATCCGTCTGGCCCTTCTCCCCCGCTTTGACGCCAAAGAATGCTGCCATATCATCACAAAGCATCGGCTTACCTTTTTATTCAGCGTCCCCTCCTTCTTTGAGAGGCTGCTCAAATGTGGATTCTTGGACGGGAAGGATTTGTCCTATATCCGCTTTATCGGCAGCGGCGGGGATGTGGTATCCGATGATCTCCGTCAAAAGATGGACAAGCTCTTGGAAAAGGGCGGAAGCTCCTGTAAATTCCTCACCGGCTACGGTTTGACCGAAAGCGTCACCGCCTGCTGCTTTACCGATCCTTATGCTTCCTCTTATCATACCGGATGCATCGGCGTGCCCATGGAAGGCAATGAAATGAAAATCGTGCGTATGGGCACCACCGACACCCTATTGGAGGGGGACGGGGAAATCTGCGTCACCGGCCCTACCTTGATGCAAGGGTATTGGGAGGACCCAGAGGAAACAAGCAAGGTGTTGAGACGTCATGAGGACGGACGTATCTGGCTGCACACCGGTGATGTAGGATGTGAAGGGGAAGGCGGCATCTATTTCCGCCAGCGTCTCAAACGAGTGCTGAAGGTATCCGGTTATCTGGTGTATCCTTCGGCCATTGAGGAAAAGCTGCGGTGCAGTTCCCTGGTGGAAGACTGCTGTGTCGTAGGTATGGATACCCCAAAGGGCACACGGGTTAAAGCCTATGTGGTCCCCCAGAAGAAACCCCAAAGCGATCAGGAACGCGAAAAATTAGCGCAAGAGATCACCGGTTTTTCTCGGGAACATCTTAATCTTTGGAGCGTGCCTGCCAAAGTGGAATTTTTGCCTGAACTTCCCCATACAAAGCTCGGAAAAGTAGATTACAAGGCGCTACAGTAGGTTTGCGAAAGGAAAAGAAAGATGAATAAACAAGAAGTTACCCAGTATCTGGATCAGAAGGGCATTGCCTATGACATGATGGAGCATCCTCCCGTGTATACCATTGCGGATATGGAGGAGCTCCACATCACTGACCAGGGGAATGTATGCAAAAACCTTTTTTTGCGGGATGCAAAGGGAAAGCGTCATTTTCTGGTCACCCTCTGCAAGGATAAACGAGCCGATTTAAAGCAAATCCAGCAGCAGCTGGGCTGTACGAAACTGAGCTTTGCATCAGAGGAAAGGCTCCAGAAATACCTTGGGCTGGTAAAAGGTTCGGTTACCCCCTTGGGCGTCCTCAATGATCAGGACTGCTGTGTGGAAATGGTATTTGATCGTGACTTACAAGGTGAAAATCGATTGGGCGTCCATCCCAATGAGAATACCGCCACCCTATGGATCTCCTTTGAGAACCTGCTGGATTTGGTAAAACAGCATGGCAATCCCATTCATATGCTGGATCTCTAAATAAGAGCGAATAAAAATCCGCCGGGAAAGAGTTTAAACTTTCCGGCGGATTTATTTTTGTTAGTAAGAAAAAAGGATGTATCCTGAAGATACATCCCTTTGCTTGGAGCGGATTACGAGGCTCGAACTCGCTACCTCCACCTTGGCAAGGTGGCGCT
>CALCVR010000239.1 GCA_937905915.1 uncultured Eubacteriaceae bacterium | reverse complement strand
AAACTGTTGCTTTTTTAGGATATACCGCCTATAATCTAGTTCGTGTAGCATGCTGGTTCGCATGCTTTATCAGCGCCCGGGACGACGAGCGAGAAAGGTTGTGATGATAGGGTTGGAAAAAAAGCTGACCTTATACGGCTTTAACAACCTCACAAAAACACTT
Source organism: uncultured Eubacteriaceae bacterium (assembly GCA_937905915.1). Lineage (GTDB taxonomy): Bacteria > Bacillota > Clostridia > Oscillospirales > Acutalibacteraceae > Solibaculum. The sequence continues at coordinate 4,390 of CALCVR010000239.1, read as the reverse complement.
AGCTTTAACATTTATGATGTTTGCTATGCTAAAAGTGAGCGTGAGCAAAAGGATTACATCGCCTACATCGACGAACAATACAATTCCGACCGTTTGACTAAGATCCTCTGCGATGTCACCGAGATGATCGGAGCCCATGTACTCAACATCTCCAAGCAGGATTATGAGCCTCAAGGGGCCAGCGTTACTCTGCTGATTGCCGAGGAATCCATGATGTCCGGCCTGCGTCCAGAGGAATCCAAACCCCAGGAGAACAGTCCTTTGGACGATCTGGCCATCATCAACCGGCGGGAAGCGGTGGTAGGCCATTTACATCGATGTCGCCACCTGCGGCAAGGTATCCCCTCTTAATGCCCTGGATTATCTCATCGGCAGCTTTGACTCAGATATCATTACCATCGACTACCGCGTCCGCGGCTTTACCCGGGATGTCAATGGCCGCAAGCTGTTTATGGATCACGGCATCACTTCTATCCAGGATTACATTGACGACGAAACTCTGCTCAAGTACGATGCAGTGGATATTAACGTATACCAAGCCAATTTATTCCATACAAAAATGCTGATTAAGGAGTTAAAACTCCAAAATTACTTATTTAATACCGATACGTATGAGCTGCCGCCCCGGCAGAGGTTAGACATTACCAACAGCCTCCGCCGCGAGATGATCGAAATCTTCAGCGGCACTAATATTTATTGAAAAGGGTGAGCGATATGGGAATGCACCTTTTTCAAGACAAGGCTCCCTTACGGGATGCTTTGTTACAATATAAACAAAACCGCATCCTTCCCTTTGACGTTCCCGGCCATAAGCAGGGCAAAGGGAACCCCCGGCTGCGGGAATTTTTGGGTGAAAAATGCTTGGCGGTGGATGTCAACTCCATGAAGCCGCTGGATAATTTAAGTCATCCCGTTTCGGTCATCAAGGAGGCGGAGGAGCTGGCAGCCGATGCGTTCGGCGCGGACCACGCCTTTTTTATTGTCAATGGAACCACTGCGGCCGTCCAGGCTATGGTCATGACGGCCTGCAAGCGGGGTGACAAGATCATCATGCCCCGAAACGTCCACATCAGCGCTATCAATTCTTTGATTTTATGCGGCGCTGTGCCGGTGTACGTCAATCCCGGCGTCAACTCTAAACTGGGCATCCCCTTGGGCATGACGGTGGAGGATGTTAAAAAAGCCATCGAGAAAAATCCGACCGCCAAAGCGGTGTTTGTCAACAATCCTACCTATTACGGCATCTGCTCGGATTTAAAAGCCATCGTCAAGCTGGCCCATGCCCACGGCATGATGGTGCTGGTGGACGAAGCCCACGGTACCCATTTCTATTTTGGAGAAGGGTTGCCGCCTTCGGCTATGTCCTGCGGCGCCGATATGGCGGCCGTCAGCCTCCATAAGACAGGAGGATCTTTGACCCAAAGCTCCCTCCTTTTGATAAAGGGCGGGCTCAATCCTGGTTATGTCCGTCAGATTCTCAGCCTCACCCAGACCACCAGCGCCTCCTATTTGCTCATGTCATCACTGGACATCAGCCGGCGCAACTTGGCTCTTCACGGCAAGAAAATCTTTGCCCGTGTGGTAGACTTGGTGGAGTACGCTCGGGAAGAGATCAACCGCATCGGCGGCTACTACGCCTACGGTAAGGAGATGGAAGGACATCCGGCCGTCCACGCCTTTGACCGGACGAAACTTTCAGTGTTTACCCGCGGCATCGGTTTGGCTGGCATTGAGGTTTACGACATGCTGCGGGACGACTACGGCATCCAGATCGAATTTGGCGATATTGGAAACATCCTGGCTATCGTGTCGGTAGGCGACAATGAATTGGCGGTGGAACGGCTGGTGTCGGCCCTTTATGAGATCCGCCGTCTTAAATCCAAGGATCCTACCGGCATGTTTGACCATGAGTACATCACCCCAAGGGTAGAGATGTCCCCCCAAGAGGCCTTTTATGCCAATAAGGTCTCTCTCCCCCTGCGCCAAAGCATCGGTTTTTTATGCGGTGAATTTGTCATGTGCTATCCGCCCGGCATCCCCATTCTGGCTCCCGGCGAACGCATTACCCGAGAAATTATCGACTACACCATTTATGCCATGGAAAAAGGGTGCCTCTTGACCGGCATGCAGGATATTTCCGTGGAAACTATTAAAGTCGTGGAGGGATAAGGGTTGGAACTCTGGTACACTGAACATCATACAAAAAACGTCCGCTTTTCCATTAAAGTGAACAAGCAGCTTTTTACCAAACAAAGCAGCTTCCAGCGCATCGATATTTTTGAATCCAAGGAATTTGGCCGGTTCCTCACATTGGACGGCTACATGATGTTGACCGAAAAGGATGAATTTATCTACCATGAGATGATTGTACATGTTCCTATGGCATCCAACCCAAGGGTCAAAAAGGTGTTGGTCGTCGGAGCTGGAGATGGTGGCGCCATCCGGGAGCTCTGTAAGTACCCTTCTATAGAACACATCGACTTGGTGGAAATCGATAAGGATGTTGTGGACGCCTGTCGGGACTACCTTCCTAGCGTAGCCTGCAAGTTGGACGATCCCAGGGTTCATATTGCTTACGAGGACGGGCTGCGGTTTGTCCGCCGCAGGGAGGAAGAATACGATCTTATTATCGTGGATTCCACCGATCCTTTCGGCCCAGGCGAGGGCCTTTTTACCAAGGAGTTTTACGGCAACTGCTATAAAGCCCTAACAGTAGACGGTATCCTGGTCAATCAGCATGAATCCCCTTTCTATCCCGAGGATGCCCGAGCCATGCAGCGGGCCCATTACCGCATCCGGGAGTGCTTCCCCTTGAGCCGGGTGTATCAGGCCCATATTCCCACCTATCCGTCGGGGCATTGGCTGTTTGGCTTTGCCTCTAAGGGCATTGATCCCTTGAAAGCCGACCTTTCCCACTGGCAAGGGTTGGGGCTTGACACAAGGTATTACAATATCGATATTCACAAAGGCAGCTTCGCCCTGCCAACCTATGTGAGAGATTTGTTAGGTGATGAAAATGAATCCAAATATTGAAACCTTTATCGGTTGTGACGCCCCCTATGACGAGGCTGAAATCGTCCTGTTTGGTGCGCCCTACGATTCTACCACTTCTTTTCGCCCCGGCACCCGGTTTGGGTGCAAGGCTATCCGCAGTGAATCCTTCGGCTTGGAGACCTATAGCCCTTACCAAGACCGGGATTTAACCGACATCTCGGTCTTCGACGCCGGGGATTTGGAACTGGTATTCGGCAATTCCCCCCGCGCCCTGGATCAGATCCAGGAGATGACTGCTCAGATCCTGGAAGACGGCAAAGTTCCCTGCATGGTGGGTGGCGAACATCTGGTGACTTTGGGTGCCTTTCGGGCGGTTTGGGAAAAGTACCCGGATGTCCACATCATCCATTTTGACGCCCACGCCGATCTGCGGGAGGATTATCTGGGCGAACGCCTCTCCCACGCGTCGGTGCTGCGCCGGTGCTGGGAACTGGTGGGCGATGGACACATCTACCAGTTCGGTATCCGATCGGGCGACCGGGAGGAGTTTAACTGGGGAAAACATCATGTCTTTACCAACAAGTTTGACTTCCGTTGGTTGGACGATATCATTGTGGGACTAGGCAATAAGCCGGTATACTTTACCTTGGATTTAGACGTGCTGGACCCTTCGGTCTTCCCCGGGACAGGCACTCCCGAAGCCGGCGGCGTCACCTTTTTGCAGCTGCTGGAGGCCGTCCGGAAGCTTGAAAACCTGAATATCGTCGGGTTCGACGTCAACGAGCTTTCCCCCATGTATGACCAAAGCGGCGTGTCCACAGCGGTGGCGGGCAAGGTCATCCGGGAGCTTCTGCTTCTCTTTGCCAAAAAGAGAAAGACGTTGGAATAACATTCGTTTCTCAGAAGGCAGAGGTTTGCCTTCTTTTTTCGATGACACACAAGAAATAAATGATTTGGAGGGATTGAACGTGGGAAAAGTTTTAATTATCGGCGCCGGCGGCGTCGCAAGTGTTGCTGTCCACAAATGCTGTCAATATCCGGAGGTGTTTGAGGAAATCTGCATCGCCAGCCGCACCCTCTCCAAGTGCGACGCCCTCAAACAAAAGCTGGACGGCGGCAAAACCAAAATTCAAACCGCCCAGGTGGACGCCGACCACACCGATGAAGTCATTGCTCTCATTGAAAAATTCAAGCCGGATGTGGTGCTCAACCTGGCTCTGCCCTACCAGGATCTGACCATTATGGACGCTTGTTTGGCCACCGGCGTCCATTACGTAGACACCGCCAATTACGAGCCCAAAGACGAGGCGAAATTTGAATACAAATGGCAGTGGGCCTATCGGGAACGCTTTGAGAGGGCTGGGCTTATCGCCCTGCTGGGAAGTGGATTTGATCC
>CALCVR010000238.1 GCA_937905915.1 uncultured Eubacteriaceae bacterium | reverse complement strand
TCCAAAATCTTTTTTATTATACCATAGCCGCCTTTTAAGTTCAATGCATGGTAGGGGCCTACTTACAGTACTTTGGATTTTGTTTTCTCAAAAACAAGAGGAGAAGAATGATCCCGTCCTTTTAAAAAATCAGTTCCGTTGCAGTAAGAAGCGTCATATACTGATCCAGGAGCAATATGTATCTGTATAGAACGCTGTTAAGGAGTGTGACCCCAATGGCAAATATAAGCGGGTCGGTGTGGTATGACGCCTTGCGTCAAGCCCAAAAAGGGACGGCCATCGCTCAGGTACCGGTTGTTTTGTACCAGGAGAGCACCCATCTGGGAGTGGTGGCCTTGACCGATTCATCGGGCGCTTTTTTGTTTACGAATGTCCCGGACGGACAGTATCATCTCATGGAAGCCTGGGGAGAGCCAGGAGGAACCTCCCAGGCCGATTGGAACGAAGCGGCCGCCATGGACCGGCCAGAACCGAAAGATCCTCCTGCCAAGGAGGTCAAGGCGGCGCAAGGATGGGCAAACCGGTTGGATTCTCTGACCCCCAATACCATCGTAATTACCGTAGAAGGAGAAAATCCCGCTCCGCAGGAGTTTTACGATGGTCCCACGGAAGACCGTCCTCTCCACTTGACAGGAGGGCTGTTAGCGGGAACAAATCTTATTGCGGGGGTGGACGGCGGAACCTTCGGCAAATGGGAAGATGGAACGCCTTCCGGGACGATCCCATGGCCTAACCCGTATCCCCAAGCCCTCAAGGGGATCCCTTATTCCCAAACCCTGCCTCCGGAAAGCGGTAAGGCCACATTGTGCAATATAACAGGGGATGTCCCCGGCTGGTGGGGGACCACCAATCACACCACAGGATGCGAAAACGGACGCATGCTGGTAATCAATGAGGCGGAGCAGGGGACGGTGGTATTCCAACAAATGGTGTCGGTCCTGCCCGACTCGTCTTATGTGTTTTCAGCCTGGGTGGCCGGCCTTTTGTCTGACAGCCAAGTGGATGATACGGCCGGCTTGAAGCTGAGAATTCAGGTGACAGCTCCCGACGGCACATCTGTTTTGGACTACAGATTTCAACCTATTCCAGCGGCGGATTTATCCCAGTGGACCCAGCTGGGAGCCCTGTTTGACAGCGGACCCTTTATGCATCTTTATTTGGAACTGTCGGCCGAAGGAGATTTCAAAAGCAATACCTTTGCCCTAGATGACATTTGTGTGATGCCTGTGGTAAAAGACCGTCTTCTTTCCATTACCCAAGAGGCCGACCAGCAAAGCGCCCAGGTAGGGGATACGGTGGAATACACCGTCACCGTCCAGAATACGTCGGATTACTCGTTGGAACAAGTGTCTTTTCAAGCCGAAATGCCGGTTGGGCTTGCCTTTGTGCCGGACAGCTTAACCGTCAACGGCAGGGAAGAAGCGACGGAATCGGATGATTTAAACAATCCTTTGGATTTGGGGGATCTCCTCCCCGGAGAGGCAAAGAGAATTTGTTATCAGGCTCAAGTACAAAGCCTTTCGGCTGGACAGATGCAACAATGTGCGGGAGAAGCGTCCTATCTTTTTCTCAAGTCGGCTTCAGGGGATCTATTTTATCATACCGAGCATAGCAACGCCGTGTGCTTAAACAAGCCGGATTGCCTGCGGGACAAAGCCCTCACTCAGCTGGTCAAAGCCATGGCTATGCAGCAGCAGGCCATCGCCAAGATCTTGCAGGCTGAGGGAGAAAAGATAAAGGCAGTCATGCAAATCCCAGGAGACGCGCCGGAGGAAATCGTACGGTTGGACAGCAGCATGCTGGATGCAGCGCAATGTTTGACCGATTTGCAAGCCATCCTACACCAGAACATTACACAAGACGTGCAAAAGACAGTGGAAGACATTCAATAAACAATAAATCCTCGCTATTTTGAAAAATGACGGTTGCTTTTGTGCGTGAAAAACAAAAGCAACCGTTTTTTAAAGGGAAAAAGCCATAAAGTAGCGTGCAAAAAAGGGTTACATAGGCTATACTAAGAGAGAAGCCAAAGAGAGGAGTGTGTTAGAAATGCTGTATGATATCATGATTATAGGAGGCGGCCCAGCAGGACTGACGGCATCCTTGTATGCGGGAAGAGCGGGACATACCACAGCCTTATTTGAAAAGATGTTTGTAGGAGGGCAAGCAGTCACTACCTATGAAATTGAAAATTATCCAGGTGTTCCTGCTGTCAGCGGCCCGGAGCTGGTGCAAAAAATGGAACAGCAGACTAAGCTGTTTGGCGTAGAAACCATTCATGAAGAGGTTATTTCCCTTTCGCTGGAAGGAAAGGTCAAAACCGTCACCACAACCAATGGCCAGTACCAGGGAAAAACCGTCATTCTTACAACAGGCGCCAGACCCAAAATGCTGGATGTGCCGGGAGAACAGGAATTCTGGGGAAGAGGCGTATCGGTATGCGCCACCTGTGACGGCGCGTTTTACAAAGGAAAGGTGGCCGCTGTAGTAGGAGGGGGAAACACCGCCATAGAAAACGCTATTTTTCTCAGTAAATTTTGTAAGGAGGTGTATCTCATCCACCGTAGGGATGCGCTTCGAGGGGAAAAAAGCCTAGTAAGCCGATTGGAGAGCTTACCCAATGTATCTTTTATATGGGATACTGTGGTGGAAAAGATCCTTGGCGACAAGGTGGTCACCGGCGTGGGATTACGTCAGGTCAAAACGGAAGAAACTTCAATCCTTCCAGTGGATGGAGTATTTGTGTCCATCGGAGTGCAGCCCAACAGCGGGTTGGCCCAGGATGTTCTAGAGACCGATGACTATGGATATCTGGTGACCGATGAGAATATGCGCACACGGATTGCAGGCGTCTACGCTGCGGGAGATGCGAGACGTACTCCCTTGCGGCAGATTATCACGGCGGCAGCCGATGGCGCAGTGGCTGCCTACAGCGCCTCCATCTATTTGGCAGAGGAGGAAAACACCCAAAGGTAGCGGGGGCTCACAGCGAAGTTTATTGACCCAATAGAAAAACAGCTCTGGCTTTTAATGAGTCCAGGGCTGTTTTTGCATTTAGAGCCATAAAGATTTTAATCCTTAATCTACTGTACATAACGTAAGGAGAAAAATGTATTGGGCAAATTGTCCATCTCTTTCTAGCTCATTTCCCCATTTTGCATGGTTTTTTGCGGTTTAAGTAATACATCTTGCATATGTTTTCAAAATATGCTATGATTTTTTTCATGAATGGAATGTGAACATAGTATTTCAATTGCATGAAGAACAAAACGCTATGA
>CALCVR010000237.1 GCA_937905915.1 uncultured Eubacteriaceae bacterium | reverse complement strand
ACCGTCCTTGTCCAGTGGGATATCTACCACAGAGCGGCCGTTGTTGCGGATAATATGGTAGGTGGTATCATATCCTGGGTTTTCCAATGCAAATACAGCGTCCTGCTCCAGAAGTTGAAGGACCAGATCCAGAAGATATTCGATCCCAGCGCCTACTACAATCTGATCGGGACTGCAATGGACGCCTCGATATTCGCGCAAAAATTGGCAAAGGGATTCCCGGAGGCAATGATCCCCTTGAGGATCGCCGCGCTGTAGAAGTTCGGGATTTTGATACATGACCTCTTTGTGCAGCTTAGCCCAAGAAACATAGGGGAAAGCCTTGGTATCCACTGCGCTGGTGGAGAAATAATAGCGATAGGGCGGTTCCGACGGCTTTGCCAAAGGGATGGGAGGCAAAGGAAAAGATTCCGATGGCTCTAGTCTTTCCAATCGGCAGACATAGTATCCGCTGCGGGGAATGGAACGGATGTATCCTTCGGCCAACAGCATATCATATGCTGTTTCCACCGTGCTCTGGCTGATGCCAAGATGGGAACATACCGATTTTTTGGAAGGCAGACGTTCGTCCACTTTTAGATGACCGCTCTTGATCTCCTCCACCAAAAAAGAATAAAGCTGGAGATAAAGAGGGCGTTTTGCGTTAAAGTCCAGCTTGCACAAAAAGGCATTCATAAGGGACCTCCCAACTGACCCTATAAAAAATATTAAAATTGACATTTTAAAAGAAGTCAGATATTGCTTATAATCATAGCCAATCGGAACTAGACTGTCAAGCAAGGAGGACTTACTCATGGATCAAAAGCAAAATGAACTCAACCGGAATTTGGCCCAGATGCTCAAAGGAGGCGTCATCATGGACGTCACCAATCCCGATCAAGCCAAGGTGGCGGAGCAAGCGGGAGCGGTGGCTGTTATGGCGTTGGAACGGGTGCCGTCGGATATCCGTAAACAAGGCGGCGTAGCCCGTATGAGCGATCCAAAGATGATCAAGGGTATTCAGGAGGCCGTGTCCATCCCCGTGATGGCGAAGGCCCGCATCGGACATATTGCGGAAGCACAAATCTTAGAGGCACTTGGCATCGATTATATCGACGAAAGCGAAGTGCTGACACCGGCCGACGACCGCTATCATCTGGATAAAAGCGCCTTTCGGGTTCCCTTTGTGTGCGGCGCTCGTAATTTGGGCGAGGCCCTGCGCAGAATCGGGGAAGGAGCTTCCATGATCCGGACCAAAGGGGAGGCCGGTACTGGCAATGTAGTGGAGGCTGTACGGCACATGCGCACCATGATGGCCGATATCCGGCGTCTCTGCAATCTTCCTAAAGAGGAATGGATGACCTTTGCCAAGGAAAACGGAGCGCCCTATGAATTGGTAGCAGAGGTGGCGCAGAGCGGCAAACTGCCAGTGGTCAATTTTGCAGCCGGAGGTATTGCCACACCGGCCGATGCCGCTTTGATGATGCAGCTAGGCAGCGATGGGGTTTTTGTAGGATCAGGCATTTTTAAGTCCTCTGATCCGGAGAAGATGGCCAAAGCCATTGTCAAAGCTACTGCTCATTATCAAGATCCCGATATTTTGGCACAGGTCAGCGAGGGATTGGGTGAAGCTATGCGAGGCATTGAAATGAGCCAGATCGATCCGGAGCATAGGATGGCGGACAGAGGATGGTAAGCAAAAAGAAGGTTGCCATCGGCGTTCTCTCCTATCAGGGATCGGTAGAGGAACATCTCAGCATGCTCAGCAGGCTGGAGAATGTGCTTCCGATGCCGGTTAAGACCAAGGAGCAGCTTTATCAAGTGGACGGCATCATTTTACCCGGGGGAGAGAGCACCACCATAGCGCGCCTTTTGAATGTATTTGGATTGATGGAACCTCTCAGGAACCGTATCCAACAAGGAATGCCTGTGTGGGGGACATGTGCGGGAATGATCCTGTTGGCGAAAGGGATCCAAGGGGGGAGACCTCATCTGGGAGTTATGGATATTGTCGTCCGGCGCAACGCTTATGGAAGACAAATCGACAGCTTTCAAGAGCAGTCTGTTATCCCGCAGGTATCTCCTGATCCCATTGATCTGGTGTTTATCCGGGCTCCGTGGATCGAAAAGGCAGAGGGAGATACACAAGTTTTACTTCAACTGGATGGGCATATTGTAGCCGCTCAGGAATATAATATGTTGGCCACCTCTTTCCATCCTGAGCTGACGCAATGCACTGCTTTTCACCATTATTTTACCGAAATCAACGCATAATCGCCGGGAACGCCCAGTTTACGGGCATTGCGGCTGGTCGA
>CALCVR010000236.1 GCA_937905915.1 uncultured Eubacteriaceae bacterium | reverse complement strand
ACAATTCCATTTTGTACAAATCCATCGACTTCGGAAAGACTGGCTTCCAGGACGGAACGATCACCTGCATGATCGGCGGCCCCAATAACGACGTCTGCCAAGGCGGCACTGTGGAGGTTCGCAAGGATTCCGAAAATGGGCAATTACTTGGCACTGTTCAAGTAGGCACCTCCAGTGATTGGGATGATTATCAGCCTTACACCGGCACCATTTCCCTTTCTGAACCGCTGGTAGGTAAGCAGAATATCTGTTTCGTGTTCCGTTCCAACTCCACTTTCTTGGGCAACCTGATTTCCTTCCAATTTGAAAAATCGGCCTTTAATACCTTTATGGCCACCGAGTACGATGAGAAATACGGCCGCATTGTGGAAAGCGGCGACGGCAGCTGCATGGAGTACGTGGAAGACGGCAACTGGCTTAAATTCTCAGCACTGAATTTTGGGGAGTCCTTCCAGGACGGCAAGATCATGGTGGAAGCGGCTGTAGAGGAAAGTGGAAATTGCAGCGGCGGGACCGTGGAAGTCCGCTGCGGAAGTCCCGAAGGCCAATTGATGGGAACCGTAACGGTCACTCCCACCGGAAGCTGGGATAATTACGTCCAGTTTGAAGGCAAATTGGGACTCCAGCAACCCATCTCCGGCAAACAGGACATCTATTTGGTGTTCCGTCCCCAGAGCATGTTCTTAGGGAATATCCGTTCCCTGAAGATTAGCAATACCACCGGAGCCCGTTCGGCCTATGACACCATCCCAGCGACGGAGTATTCCATCAAATCGGGCCGCATTATGGAAAGCGGAGACGGCAGTTGCATGGAATATGTGGAAAACGGCAACTGGCTTGGATTTACCCGTCTGGACTTCGGCGGAGAGGGATTGCAGAGTGGTAAGGTATTTGCTGAAGTATCGGTGCAGGAGAGCTACAATTGCACCGGCGGAACCATTGAAGTGTACAAGGATAGCCCCACAGGACAACCCATTGGCGTCATCACTGTTACCCCCACTTCCGGATGGGATGATTATAGACGGTTTGAAACCGATCTTCAGTTGGAAGAACCTCTCACCGGACTTCAGAACATTTACTTTGTGTGCAAAACCAACCTGATTTTTTTAGGGAACATCCGATCGGTTGGATTCGAGAAGAAGAGGGTTGTGGAAAGCGGCGTATTGGACGTAGCCTTGGATAAGGATCCAGCCCAGTACGACGTCAATGAGCAAATCACCATGACCATTCGCACCACCGGCGATGTGATGGGCTTATCCCTTCGCAATGAGAACGGAAAAGGCATCGGCCTATTGAAGGTCAAGTCGGTCTATGATCCCGCCGGGTTCAAGACCTGGACCTTGGTGACAAGCCTTGGGACGGCCGGACAAGACCGCAAACTCAATATCTGGTATAAGACAGCATCCCATGGCTTTGAAGATTCCAGCGTCCAAGCAGTGTTGGATGTGGTAGCCAGACCGGAGAAGGCCCGTGTCATCTCGGTGTACGGCGATTATATGGCCAAGGTGGGTGAACCCATCCAATTTACGGTGGAAACCACACCCAATATCACAAAGCTGGGCGTCTTTAATGAACGAGGCTTGAGCATCACCAGCCAAGTGACCGATGTTGAAGTAGAGGACGGGGTCAAAATCTGGTCCCTTGAGATCACTGTGGGGACGGCTGGACAACGTGTCCTGTCCATCCAAGCCCGCAACCCCGGAACAGGACAGTGGCAGGATGATCACATGACCTTGCCGCTGTATGTGACGAAATAAAGCTAGTTTCTTCTTTACACAAGCAAAAGAGCCGCCAATTTTAAGTTGGCGGCTCTTTTATCGTTTCTGAGATATATTTATTTAGAGGAAGCGGCTCGATTTTTCCACTTATGGAAGATCCACAAGACCAGCTTGGAGAGTTCCACAAGCACAATGGGGGAAATTGACAAAGCCAAAATCCACTCCCATTCGTGGAGGGGAAGTGCAACCAACTGGAACAGGGAGCGAAGGGGAGGCAGCAACAGCACCAGCATTAAAATGGCGGCGGAAGCCAAGAATGCGCCGACCATCCAACGGTTGGAGAAAGGTCCGATGCGGAATAAGGAATGACGGGATCGGGCGTTAAAGGCTTGGAACAACTGGCTCAAAGCCAGCACGCCAAAGGCCATGGTCTGACCCAATGCCGGATCGGCGGAGGAACCAAAAGCGCTGACCGAGAAGAAATGGGAACATCCCATCCAATAGGCCACCAAAGTGATGGCGCCCAACATAAGGCCCTGTAGACCTGCGGCCCAACCCATTCCATTTGCAAAGATGCTTTCGTCTTTGGGACGAGGACGGCGGTTCATTACATCGAATTCCACCGGTTCCATGCCGAGGGCCAGAGCAGGGAGACTGTCGGTCACAAGATTGATCCAAAGCAGGTGAATGGGGAGAAGGGGGGACCGGCCAAACAACAGCATGCAGACAAAAACGGCCAAAACCTCGCCCAAATTACAGCTCAAAAGGAAAATAACAGCTTTACGGATGTTGTCGAAGATACCGCGGCCCTGCTGGACGGCAGAGACAATGGTGGCAAAATTATCGTCGGTGAGCACCATGTCGGAGGCGCCTTTGGAGACGTCGGTTCCCGTGATCCCCATAGCGCAGCCGATATCGGCCGCTTTGAGGGCGGGAGCATCGTTGACGCCGTCGCCTGTCATGGACACCACCTCGCCGGTATCCTGCCAGGCCTTGACGATACGGATCTTATCCTCAGGGGAAACACGGGCATAGACCGAGTAATTACGGATGTTTTTACGCAGCTCCTCTTCGGAAAGCTTTGCCAACTGAGCGCCGGTGATAGACTCCTGCCCTTCTTCCAGAATACCCAGTTCCTTTGCAATGGCCGACGCCGTGGCAATGTGATCACCCGTGATCATGATGGGACGGATGCCGGCATTTTTGCAGGTTTTGATCGCGTCGATAACCTCTGGACGAGGGGGATCGATCATCCCTACAAGCCCTGCAAAATGCAAACCCTGTTCGAGTTCCTCCGGTTGAGGATCTACAGGGATGGCATCCAGATCCTTATAAGCGATGGCCAGTACGCGCAAAGCGCGAGAGGCCATTTCATCGTTGGCCTTCAGAGCCTCTTCAGGTTGGCCGTCTACACAACGGGAAAGAAGGATATCCGGAGCTCCTTTGACAATGGCCACATATTTACCATCAATATAATTTACAGTGGTCATCAGCTTCCGGTCAGAATCAAAGGGGATTTCTGAAACCCGAGGATACTCAATCTCCAGCTTTGCTTTGTCGATTCCGAAATTCAAACCAGCAGCCACCAAAGCCGTCTCGGTAGGATCCCCTATGTGTTTGAGGTTTCCTTCTTCATCCTTTTCCACGCGGCCATCGTTGCACAGTACGCCCAATCGCAATAGGGCCCGGATGCCTTCATGAGAAGTATCGGATAAATCAAGCGTTTTGCCACCGGTGTATACTTCCATTAGCGTCATACGGTTTTGGGTAAGGGTTCCGGTTTTATCCGAGCAGATAACCGAAGCCGACCCTAATGTCTCCACCGCAGGCAAACGGCGGATGATGGCGTTTTTCTTGACCATGCGCCGCACACCCATGGCCAAGACGATGGTGACGATGGCAGGCAGTCCTTCCGGGATAGCAGCCACAGCAAGGGATACCGCTGTCATAAACATATCGAAAAGGCCCTGCCCTGTGGCGATGCCGTACACAAATAAAACAGCACAGATCCCCAAAGCCAGTAGTCCCAGGGTCTTGCCCAGCTTAGCCAACTTGATCTGCAAAGGAGTCTGATTCTCCGACTCGTTGTTAAGCATAGAGGCGATGCGTCCCATTTCGGTGGACATACCGGTTTCTGTCACTATGGCTTTGCCGCGGCCATAAGTGACAGAACATCCTGAATACACCATGTTGACCCGGTCCCCTAAAGGAGCGATTTCGTCCACGATAACCGACGCGTCTTTTTCCACCGGCAGGGATTCGCCGGTGAGGGCCGATTCCTCACATTTAAGACTAGCTGATTCCAATAGACGGGCGTCGGCAGGAATAAAGTCGCCGGCGTCCAAGAGAATGACATCGCCGGGTACCAATTGTTCGGCGTTGATGACCGAGACAATGCCTTCCCTTAGCACCTTTGCGTTGGGGGCCGACATACCCTTGAGAGCCTCCAATGCCGCTTCGGCTTTGGATTCCTGGATAACGCCCAGGAAAGCGTTGAGCAGCACGATGGCAATGATGATAATGGGCTCCAGCCAATCGTTGTGGCCTTCTACAATGGTCAGGACGGCCGATACAGCGGCGGCGATGAGCAGGATAATGACCATAAAATCCTTCATCTGTTCGAGAAAGCGCTGTAAGAAGGTTTTCCTTTTTCGTTCAGTCAGTCGATTAAGACCATAGGTGTCCAGATGGGCGGCGGCTTCCGATTGGGTAAGTCCCCGTGTTGCAGATGAGTGTAGCTCTTCCTCAATGTCTTCGATAGAGCGATTATGCCAGATCAAATCGGATTTCCTCCTTTTTGTTATTTCATATCTATTATTAGTATGTGTCACATTAAAAATTAGTAAACAGTTCTATTCTAGTACCTTTTGAGACGCGGCGCAAGGAAAAGAAAAAATTTAACAATTTCGACATGGAACCCCCCTCATTTTTCTTGACATCATGTGGGGAAAGATTTATGATATAACTAGATAAATTTTATCAATTTGTCAATTACCTGTGCAAAATGCCTGATATCATGAGAAAAGGGTGGATTTTATGAGAGAACAGGACCTGTATACACTTTGGAAAGAAAAAGCCGTAGAAGATCCCGACCTAGTGGCCGAACTCCAGTCCATTGATGGGGACGAGGTGGCCATCAAAGACCGCTTTTATGCCGATATGGAATTTGGTACAGCCGGCCTTCGGGGTATTATCGGCGCGGGTACTATTCGCATGAACATTTATACAGTACGCCGCGCAACCCAAGGTTATGCCAACTATTTAAACCACAACTTTGATTCGCCTAGCGTGGCCATTTCCTTTGACAGCCGTATTAAATCCGATCTATTTGCCAAGGAGACCGCCGCCATTTTTGCCGCCAACGGCATCAAAGTCCACATTTTCCCGGAATTGGAACCCACCCCAGTGCTGTCTTTTGCTGTGCGGTATTTTAAGGCGAAGGGCGGCGTTATGGTGACAGCCAGTCATAATCCTGCCAAATACAACGGTTATAAAGCCTATGGACCTGACGGCTGCCAGATGACGCAAGACGCTGCCGATGAGGTTACCCGAGAGATTGAAAAGGTCGATCTGTTTGATGGGATCACAAAGATCCCCTATGAGGAAGGCATCCAGTCGGGCATGATTTCGGTTATCGGCCCGGAAGTGCTGGAAGCTTATTTGGATGAAGTGCAGAAACAAGCTGTCAATCCCGGCATCGCAAAGGACTTAAAGGTGGTATATACTCCCTTAAACGGCACGGGCAATAAGCCGGTACGGGCCATTTTAAAACGATGTGGCCTGGAGAATGTCACAGTGGTGCCGGAGCAGGAACTACCTGACGGCAATTTCCCAACCGCGCCTTTTCCAAATCCGGAAATCCGCCAGAGTTTTGAATGTGCTCTGAAATTGGCTCCCGCCGTTAACCCGGATATCCTACTAGCTACCGATCCCGACTGTGACCGTGTGGGTATCGCCGTCCACCAAGGGGATGAATTTATCCTGATGACCGGCAATGAAGTGGGCGTTATGCTTCTTAACTATATTTGTTCCCAGCGCATTGCCAAAGGAAATTGGCCTAAGAACCCCATTGCCGTCAAGACCATTGTGACGTCTGCACTGTGCTTTGACATCGCCGCAAAATACGGTGTGGAACTTATTGAAGTGCTCACCGGATTTAAATTTATTGGTGAGCAGATCGGCCTTTTGGAGGCTAAAAACGAACAGGAACGGTACATCTTTGGCTTTGAGGAGAGCTATGGTTATTTGGCCGGTACCTATGTCCGGGATAAGGACGCTGTGGTGGCGTCCATGCTGATTTGTGAAATGGCCGCCTTCTATAAAAACCAAGGCAAAACCTTATATGAAGTGATGCAGGAATTGTACGCCGAATACGGTTATTATCTCAACAGCGTCCAAAATATTGTCTGTGAAGGCGCTGCCGGTATGGCTGAACTGCAATCCATTATGGAAGGCTTACGCGCCAACGGTCCCAAGGAATTGGCCGGCCGCAAGGTCATTACGACTGCTGACTATGAACTTTCCCAGGAGATCGATTTGGTCACTGGGGAAAAGAAAGCTATTCATCTTCCCAAATCCAATGTGCTGTCCTACAATTTAGAAGGAGGCGCTCAAGTCATTGTGCGTCCTTCCGGCACGGAGCCCAAGGTAAAGATTTACTATACCGCCAAGGGAAAAGATCGTGCCGACGCTCAGGCTCAAACAGACGCATTGCAAGCCGATGTGAATCGACTGCTAGGCCGGTAAACAATAAAATTGAGGAAAAACAGGCTGTGGATCTCTCACTCCACAGCCTGTTTTTTTGAGCAAGAATAAATAAAACCAGCCAGCCTAATTTTATAAGGCTGGCTGGTTTGACTTTGTTTAGAAATTTTTTAAGCAGCGGCTTGAGAGGATACCGTCTCCTGCTCAGTAGCTTGGCTGGAAACCGGTTCTTCCGATTGGGCCGGCACATTAGAGGGAGAAGCGCTGTCCTGAGAGGAAACAGCGCTGTTGTTTCCAGGCGCTTTAGAAGAAGCCGCAGAGGAAGCTGCATGACTTTCCTGCTTGGACGAGGACTCTGCCTGATTGTCATCTGAAATACTGGATTCTGCTTGAGAACTTATTTCAGAGGATGCCTCCGAAGAGACGGGTTCAGAAGAAACTTGACTGGAAGCATCTCCTCCTCCCCCAAAGAGATTGGTAAAGAATTCTACAATGGCATTCCATAAATCGCTAAAGAATTGGCCGATGGAAGCAAAGAAGCCGGTATCAATATTGATGTCGGACAATTTGTCATAAAGATCCTGGGCCTGTTGCTTGATGCTGTCGATGTTCAGATCCAAATCAGCGATTTTTTTCATCAAATCGATAATGAGCTGACGATCTTCCTCACTCAACTGAACCTCCAAAGCATCCGAAGCCTTATCTACCACTTTGCCAATTTCTTTTTCATTATCAGAGCCTTTTTCCACAACCTCTTGTTTGACCAAAGCCACCAATTCCTCGGCCTTTTCCATATCGCCGATGCTGTCGCCCACATCGCCGGTGACGATCAATTCATTGGTAGCGGCATCCTTCGATTCATCGGAAAGAGGTTTGCCAGTCATGGCTTCATAGGACTTCATGGCGCCCACCAAAGCGGCGGTGCCGGGAAGATTGAAAGGAGCGGCGACTTTGACATTAGCGTCGGTAATGCCGGCGGTAATTAAAGCGTTGCGGTACATACCAGGGGTGCAGTAGTTGATGTTTTGGCAGGTGACCTGAATGCCGGTTCCTTCCTCTGTGGGGACAATCAGAACCGAGGATAAGGCCCTAGTGCCGATCAGGGATTCCGACATATAGGAGGAAAGATAATCGTGTTCATCTTGATTGGAAACATACAACACATTGTATTCATCCAAACGATTGGGATCCACGCCCAGCAGTTCCAATACCGTCTGCCGCTCCTGATCCGATTGTTCCTTACCCAAGCTGAGGAAGGGACGGGTGTCGGCATCGGCGGCTGCGGGAATGGCCAGGGATGTTAAAACCATTAAGGACAATACAAGGGCTAGGATTTGTTTGAGACGTTTGCTTAGAATCATCAAAAGGGCCTCCTTTTAGGCAATCATAATGGGATTGCAGGCAAGAAGTGGCTTATTTGTCTTTTCCACAGCATTTCTTATATTTCTTTCCGCTGCCGCAGGGGCAGAGGTCATTGCGACCGATCTTTTCTTTATTTTTCACCGTTTTGCTGGCGGGATCGGAACCGTCTCCAGCGGGCTCAATGGGCTTTGCCACCTGTTCGCGCTTGGGTTCCTCTTTCTGACGAATTTGTACCGTCAGGACAAGACGCATGGTATCCTCTTGGATGGAGGCAATCATCTCGTCAAACATATCGAAGCCTTCCAGACGGTATTCCACAACCGGATCTCTCTGGCCATAAGCGCGCAGGGAGATACCACGCTTTAGTTCTTCCATATTGTCAATGTGATCCATCCACTTGGTGTCCACCATACGCAGAAGCATGACGCGCTCAATCTCACGCATCAGTTGTTCACCAAAGGCCAGTTCACGGGCTTCGTAGACCTGCTTGGCGCGATCGGTCAGCAAATTGATGATGTATTCCGGTTCGGTTCCTTCCAACTCCATGGGGGTGTAGTGGAAGTCGTCGGGTGTGGTGAGCCAACCCAGATAGGTTTCACGCAGGCTGGTGAAATTCCAATGTTCCTTTTGCTCGCCATTGAGATAGCGGCGGACATTGCGCTCGATGCACTCGGAAATCATCTTCTCGATGGAGTCCTTGAGATCTTCGCCATCCAACACCTTATCGCGCTGGCTGTAGATGATTTCACGCTGACGGTTCATAACGTCATCGTATTGGAGCACGTTCTTACGGATGGCAAAGTTGCGGCTTTCCACCTTATGTTGGGCGCTTTCAATGGAATTTGTCAGCATTTTGTTTTCAATGGGGGTATCCTCTTCCAAACCGAGGGATTCCATCAGGTTATTGATGCGCTCGCCGCCGAAGAGACGCATCAGATCGTCCTCCAGCGAAAGGTAGAACCGGCTGGCGCCCACGTCGCCCTGACGGCCGGCACGGCCGCGCAGCTGGT
The DNA here is from genome assembly GCA_937905915.1 of uncultured Eubacteriaceae bacterium. GTDB lineage: Bacteria > Bacillota > Clostridia > Oscillospirales > Acutalibacteraceae > Solibaculum. The sequence goes on along the minus strand of CALCVR010000236.1, from coordinate 9,578 downwards.
TGTCGATACGGCGGGATTCATGGCGTTCGGTGCCGATGATAAAAAGACCGCCGGCCTCTTTTACCGCTTCTACTTCGTCCTTGAGCTCCTCTTTGTATTTCTTAAGCAGCTCTTGATAGGTTTTACGGGCGTTGAGCAGCTCTTCATCGTCGGTTTCTGCAAAACCGGTGGCTTCGTTAATGAGCTCCTCATCGAATTCCTGACGGCGCATCTCAGCCTTGGCCATAAATTCAGGGTTGCCGCCTAAGATAATGTCGGTACCACGGCCGGCCATGTTGGTAGCGATGGTGACGGCGCCTTTCTTACCAGCCTGGGCAACGATCTCGGCTTCTTTTTCATGGAACTTTGCATTGAGCACTTCGTGCTTGATGCCCTTCTTTTTGAGCATGCTGGAGAGGATCTCCGACTTCTCGATGGAAATGGTGCCCACTAGTACAGGCTGCCCCTTGGAGTGACACTCTTCAACCTGCTCGATGACAGCCTTAAACTTGGCCTGCTCTGTTTTATACACGACATCCGGATAGTCGGTTCGGACAACAGGGCGGTTGGTAGGGATTTCCACAACGTCCAATTTATAAATTTCTTGGAACTCGGTCTCTTCTGTGGTAGCAGTACCGGTCATGCCGGACAGCTTGCTATAAAGACGGAAGAAGTTTTGGAAGGTGATAGTGGCAAGCGTCTTGGACTCACGCTCTACCTTGACGCCTTCCTTAGCCTCGATGGCCTGATGAAGTCCTTCGTTATAACGGCGGCCGAACATGAGACGTCCGGTAAATTCATCGACGATGATGACTTCGCCGTCCTTGACCACGTAATCGATGTCACGATGCATGATACCATGGGCGCGGATGGCCTGGTTGACGTGATGGAGAATGGTGATGTTGTCCACATCCATCAAGTTTTCCACGCCAAAGTATTTTTCCGCCTTTTCCACACCAGAAGGAGTTAGGGTAGCGCTTTTAGCCTTTTCATCGACGATATAGTCGCCGTCCACATCGTCGTGGCTTTCCTTATCGTCCAGTTCCTTGACCTTGTACATTTTCAAGGTGCGGGCCAAGCGGTCGGCGCGCTCGTAAAGGTCGGTGGATTTGTCGCCTTGGCCGGAGATGATCAGAGGGGTGCGGGCTTCGTCGATAAGGATGGAGTCTACTTCGTCCACAATGGCAAAGTTATGGCCCCGCTGCACCTTCTGGTCTTTGTAAATTACCATGTTGTCGCGCAGGTAATCAAAGCCCAGCTCATTGTTGGTACCGTAGGTAATGTCGGCATTGTAAGCCGCACGGCGCTGCTCGTTGGACATATCGTGGACGATAAGTCCAACTTCCAGCCCGAGATAACGGTAGACCTTTCCCATCCATTCCGAGTCGCGGCGGGCGAGATAGTCGTTGACGGTGACGATATGGACGCCTTTTCCAGACAAGGCGTTTAAGTAGGCGGGGAGAGTAGCCACCAGGGTTTTGCCTTCACCGGTTTTCATCTCGGCGATGCGTCCTTGATGGAGGATGATGCCGCCGATAATCTGCACTGGGAAATGGCGCATTCCCAACACGCGGTCAGAAGCTTCGCGGCAGGCGGCAAAAGCATCAGGTAAAATGTCATCCAAAGTTTCGCCGGCGGCCAAACGGGCCTTTAACCGTTCGGTAGAGCCTTTCAGCTCACTCTCCGACATAGCGCGATAAGTCTCTTCTAAATCCAAGACCCGTTTGCAAATCGGGTCGATTCGCTTTAATTCACGCTTGCTGTATGATCCGAATAGGCTTTTGAATAGATTCATGGGAATCACCTCAGATAAATAATCCAGAATATTATACCATAAAACAAGGAAAAATCCATGTCTTTTTTGTAAATCACATAAAATAATCGTAAAATCCATGGGAAGAACCAGGGCAAAATGACCTTAAATGTCGGTTTTCCACTGCAAAGTACTGCCGCCCAAGGGATCGGGGACTACTTCGATGCGAATGGGAATGCGGTCCCGAAGCTCTCGGACATGAGAGATAATTCCAACCAATCGTCCGGAAGACTGGATGTCATCTAAGGCGCGCATAGCTGCTTCTAAAGTTTCCGTGTCCAATGTTCCAAATCCCTCGTCGATGAAGATGGCGTCCAGATGAACGCCGCCGGCCATGCCCTGTACCACGTCGGATAGTCCAAAGGCTAAGGAAAGGGAGGCCAAAAACAATTCGCCCCCCGATAGGGTTTTGACCGAACGGGTTCCGCCGCGGTGGGCGTCATTGACGTAAAGGTCCAATCCGCGGAACCCTTGCCCGCCTTGAGAATCTTGGCGGATAAGGCTGTATTGTCCCCGGCTCAGGCGCCCAAAATAGAGGTTGGCGGTGCGCACTACGTCGTCCAGGAGGATTCCCAAAACAAATTGATGGATGGGCGTTTTGAGAGGATTTTTACCAGAAAGCAATTGCCCTAACCCACCAGTACGGGTATACTGCTGTTCCAAATCAACGGTGCGCTTCATGCAGTCGGAGAGCTGATCATAAGTCCTTTGCATCGAGGCGATACGGGCCTGAAGAGAACCAAGCTCGGTATCCATCTGGGATTTCTGCCGTTCGGTTTCCTCCTGTTTCCTACGTAAAGCTTCCAAATCGGGGAGAACGACGCCTTCCAATTCCCGTTTGAGTTCCTTCACCTGAGAACAGACGAGATCATAGCTGCGGTCATACTGAAGAATACGCTGCTCTAAATTCTCTATTTCTTCCTTGGATAAAAGGGATCCTTGATAATTTTCATCGGGAGGGACTCCCATGGAATGGCATTGTGCTTCCCACTCCCGATGGGTTTCCTCCAAATGGCAAGTAGCTTCCTCCAAAGATTTTTGGGCGGTATCATAAGCCTGTTGTGCTTTGGTATACTCCACATTGGATTCTTGCAATGCCGTTTGGATGGACTGGATCTGGCTTTTCAGGGACTCGTGCAGCTTTCTGGATACCGTCAGCTGGTTTCGATAAGTGCCTGCGTCCATCTTAGCGTCCGGCAGGGACTGGGAGAGTTCTTCTTCCGCCGCGATAAGGGCGGCCATCTGCTGTTCTGCTTGGGAGACATCCTGGCGGCACTGTTCCAAATCGGCCGATCTTTGTTGCAGTTTAGCTTGGATTTTATCCCGGGCTTTTTCATATCCAGGCCTTTTTTGCTGTTCACCCTTGGCGCGTTCCAACTGGATCAGGATTTTTTCTGATGTAACAGCCACTGTTTTAGCATCCACCCCACGGCGGGAGAAGGCCTCCTTCGCCTCTTCCCACTGATTCTGGGCATTTTCTAAAATCAGCTTTTTACTTTGTAGTTTCGCCTCTGCCTGATGTAACTGCTCAGCAGCCTTCTGTTTGGCCATGCGGCAGGCCTCCAGCTGCCGGGGGGTGGGCACCCCTTTGGGAAGAGCGGCTAAAGACGGATGGTCGGTGGAACCGCATACCGGGCAAGGTGTTCCGGGAGAAAGGGAACGGGAGAGCCAATAGGCGGCATCGGCTTGTGCGGCTTTTTCCATGAGAAGATAGGCGTTTTCGGCCGCAATCGAAGCGGTCCGGGCTTCTTCCACTTCCTGACCGGCCATACCGCAGGCATACTGCGCTTTAGCGACTTCCTGTTCCCACCGCATCATGGTGTCACGGTCCTTGACAGCCGCCTCCAATTCCTGAGCCTGGGCGGAGAGAAAGGGGATACGGGAGATAACTTGATCAAATTGTTCCTGAAGATACTGCTGCGCTTTTTGCAGCCGGGCATCCAAAGAGCGGCATTCTTCCACAAGGCTTCGCTGCCTCGAATGTAAAATGGTTACCTGACTCTGTAACTCTTCCCGTTTCTTTTGAGCGACCTCCAAACGCTGGGACTGTTCCACCGAACGGGTCAGAAGGATGACTCGTTCTGATTCCGCTTCAAAACGCTTTTGAAGGGAAGGCAGCTGTTTTGCCTGTTCCTGGATGGATTGATATCCTTCTTCGGCAGTCTTGAGGGCCTGGAGAACCGATTCCAGATCCAATGCCTTCTTCTGTTTGACATTCTGGGCCGATTGATAAGACGACCAATAGGGACGGAGCAAAGCCATTCGTTTGGCTTCCTCCAACTGGATGCGGAGTTTTTCCATCTGAGGCCTGTTGTTCTCCATGGCGTCGAGCTGTTTTCTGGCTTGGGAGAGACGTTCCTGCTGCTGATGGAGACTTAATGCCTGACGCAATGATTCCTGAAAAGCCTGGCGCTGTTTCTCTAAGACGAGAGACTGCTGCTTTTTATAGGAAAAGGAGGTTTGATTCTCAGAAAGTTTTTGCTTGAGAGCATCAAGATTATCTACCTGTTCCAGACGAAGCAAATTTTGTTTTTCCTCAGCCACTGTGGCAAGCTGTCTTTTCAGTTGGTCGGCGGCCGTTACGACAGCTGTTGTAACTTGTTTCCACCGTCCGGTGGCAAAAAGGGTTTCTAAAATGATTTCTTTTTCGGTGGAACTAGCCACCAACAGCTTCCGAAACTCCCCCTGGGGGAGGACAATGACTTGGGAAAATTGGTCGTGGGTAAAGCCCAAAAGTTCCTTCGCGATGGCCGATACCCGTGGTCCGGAATCCATCAACTGCCACTGGTTTTCCTGCCAGCGATAGCAGCTTGCCTCGGTTTCGATTTTCATTTCGGTGCCGCCAGCCCGTTTTTTCACCGTGCGTTGGCTATAGGACCGTGCGAAGCGATAGACGTCCTCTCCCAGAGAGAACTCCACTTCCGTCAAAGTGGGGAGCGACTGAGGAGCGGCGGTGTGGCGCATTTCCTTCCACCTGCGCAAAGAACCGGTGGATTCGCCGTAGAGGGCGAAACTCATAGCGTCCAAAATCGTGGTTTTGCCGCTGCCAGTAGGGCCGGTGATGAGAAACAGCCTGGATTTCTCCAGGTGGGAGAAGTCCACCTGGCATCGGTTTAAGTAGGGACCAAAAGCCTGCATGATAATTTTGAGAGGTCTCATATGCCGGCCTCCTCTCCCAAAGTCTCCCGGTAGATGGATCGAAACAAATCCTCGGTTTGGGCGTCGGCTTGGGTACCGCACACCTGGGAAAGAAAAGAGGAAAATATTGTAAAGTCATTGCCAGGGCCTTGTTTGCGGAGAGATTCTCGAAGATCACGCCGGTCGTTGTCAAGCATTCCCGATTTTAACCAGTTGCTCTCTAGTCCAAGAATGTTGGGGTATCCTTCACGCAGACGGGCCATCGGTTCAAATACAGGTCCCTCATCAGTGAGATAGGCGTAGATAAAGTCGTCGTGATGAATATCCTGCGAAGCAGACGCTAAAAGCTGTTCCAAAGTGCCGGTGATGGTGCGGACATCCCGAACACCTGTTATAGGGATTTCCTGCACCGAAAGGCTGTCGGTCAACTGGACCAAAGAAACCGATTTCCTCTGATGCTCTTCATCAAAAGAATACTTTAAAGGAGATCCTGCGTATCGAATACAGGGCCGAGGACGTTGCGGCGCATGAAGATGCCCCAGGGCAACGTAGTCAAACCCAGAAAAAAGGCTGGCATCTACTTGTCCTGAGCCACCTATGTAGAGAGGGGATTCCGACTCGCTGACCGAACTGCCTGCTACAAAACAGTGGGCCACTAGAATCTGACGGGCACAAGGATCCATCTTTTGACGGATACAGTCCAAAACAGCCTGATACGCACTGCCAAAGCCTTCAATGGAACCGTCGCCTGTAGCGTCCCGGGCCATGGCCGGATCAAAGTAAGGAAGCATCCACAGCTGGATAGGACCATAGTCATCCTGAAGAAAGAAAGGTTCCAGCCCCTGTTCCAGCCGGGAAACAAGATAAAGCCCCCGGTCTGCAAGCAGTCGGGAGCCTATGGAGATGCGGTCGGCGCCGTCGTGGTTGCCGGTGATGACGGCCAACGGGATGTTTAAATCGGCGCACATATAGGTGACGAATTGGTCAAAGAGACGGATGGCTTCCACCGGGGCAATTTTACGGTCAAAGATATCGCCGGCTAAAATGACGAGATTAGGTTTTTCCCGCTCCACCAAAGGAAGAAAGAAATCCTCTACAAAACGCTGTTGTTCCGGCAGAAGAGTACGGGCATACAACACCCGCCCTAAATGCCAATCAGAAGTGTGTAGGATTTTCATGAGCGCCTCCTCTGGCGTTTTACCGGGGGGTTAAGAGGGATGACATCGCGGAAAATGGCGGTATGACGCTGGGAAACCGGTTTGTCGATGTGACAGCTGCCAAAAAACCACCGCTTAAACTGACAGGTTTTACTGATTTCATCAAAGTAAGTGTTTAAAATGTGTGTCTGGCTGCCGTCTAAATTGAGGAAGTGTTTGATGGAAGACGGAGGTTCATGGGTGAGGACAAAATCCACAGTGAGATTGTGGTTTTCTAGATTCTGGGCGCTGTGCTGTACCTCCTGTGAGGAAGGCATTTCCCGCTGCCACCACATAGCTTCGCCGTCTTTGCTCAGGTCACGGCGCAGATCGCGGTCGGGACTTTCGCCGCCGCCGAAAGTGAAAATTTCCATTTCTTCGATACTATAGATCTCTCCTCGCATCAGATGGACGATATTGTCCATAATCTGATGGACTCGTCCACCATTCCATTCCCGGACGGGGTATTCCTCCAGGAGATCAAAGTTTTCATGGGTGCCATCCAAAAAAGCGATGGTATAAGGGGACTTGTTCAGCTGTTTCAAGGTTCGTTGTTCCGATTTAGAACCGTTCCAAATAAATCCAAAATCGCCGCAGATGATGAGAGTATCTTGTTTTTTTAAAAGCTTCAGCTCCTTTTCGGAGAAGCGGGTGATATCACCGTGGATATCGCCAGTGACGTAGACCAAATGGAATCCCTCCGTAGAAAATCTCGAATGATATAAAAAGAATAAAAGCCCCTATTCGCCAGAAGACCGCCGAAAATCACTGTTTTATGCCAAGAAAAGAACAGCCGTAAAAGCAAATAGATCCAAAAACTGCTTTTCATTTTAAGGGAATGCTGATATACTGTACTTATTAGTATATCACATTGGGAGGAAATGTCTATGAAAAAAAAGGCGTTTTTGCTTTGCGCCTTGCTGATATTCACCTTTTTTGCCCTGCCTTTGAGTGGGGCGGCAGCTTATGAGCCGCCTTTTGAGCTGTTAACCAAATCGGTCTTACTGGTTAATTTGGATACCGATACCATTGTTTACGAAAAAAATGCCGATGAACCACTGCCTCCAGCATCCTTGACAAAGATCACCACCACCATGCTGGCGCTGGAACAGTGCGCCGACCGTTTGGACGAGCGCACTACAATCAATAAACGTATCTTTGACGATTTGGGGACAGGCTATTCCAACGCCGGTTTAAAAGAAGGGGAGGAGGTCACCCTCCGGGAACTACTGTATTGTACCATGGTAAAGTCGGCTTGCGAAGGAGCCAATGCAGTGGCTGATTTTGTTAGCGGCGGCCACATCGATCAATTTGTGGACCAGATGAACAAACGGGTAAAGGAATTAGGATGCACCAATACGCACTATGAAAATGCCCATGGTTTGGATGACCCCAATCAGTATACCACCGCCCGCGATCTTTATAAGATTGTAAAAAACGCCATGGAGCTACCTTATTTTATGGAAATTTGTTCCACCGCTCGTTATAAAATGCCGGCTACCAATTTGACGCTGGAACGCACTCTTATCACCACCAATCTTCTGATGGACAAGGGAGTAGGTGGCGAATACTATTATAGATATGTTAAAGGCATCAAGACCGGTTATACAGGCGATGCCGGACGATGCCTAGTTTCCACCGCTTCTAAGGATGGCTATAACTATCTTTTGATCCAGCTGGGAGCTCCTACGGAGGATGAAAACGGCAATAAGCTGGAGGAATATGTCAATTTTAAAGAGGCAAAGCAAATCTATGAATGGGTTTTGCCTGCCTTCCAGGTCAAGTCCCTTGTGGATGTAGAAAAGCCGGCGGGGGATGTTAAGGTCAATTTAGGGGAGGAAAAGGATACGGTTTTGGCCTATCCTGCCCAGGAGATTACGTCATTGGTGCCGTCATCGGTAGAAAGTTCCAGTATTCTTTTAGTGCCCAATCTGCCGGAGAGCATTGACGCACCGGTAAAAAAAGGCGATGTGTTAGGAACTGCCGATCTCATGCTCAGCGGAGAAAAGATCGGCCAGGTGGATTTAGTAGCTGGTGAATCGATTAACCGCAGCCAGTCCCTTTACTATATGAAGGTTATCAATGATGTTGTCAATTCCTTTTGGTTTAAAGCGGTCATTATTGGCATTGTAGCGGTGATTGTGCTTTATATTATTGTATCCATTGTCCTTAACATTCACCGCAAAAAAAGCGACCGCGTCTCATCGCGCCGGCGCAGAAAGCATTAAAGAGGAGAGCAAAATGAACCAAGTAATTGAAACGATTATGGAACGTAGAAGCGTACGCTGTTATCATTCCCAACAGATTGCAGAAGAACAGCTGCAAGCGTTGTTGAAGTCGGCAGCTATGGCCCCCAGCGCCTACGGCCGGCAGGAGCGGGTAACAGTGGCAGTGCAAAACAGCAAGATATTGGATGAGATTTCAGAAGATATTCAGGCCATGCTTTTAAACGATCCTCTATATCGAGAAGAGGCAAATGTGCCGGATTTCCATGTGTTCTTTCATGCGCCAACTGTGTTTATAATCTGTGGTCCGGCTTACAGCAAATATGCTGTGTATGATGGTGCTGTAGCAGCCGAAAATATTCAGGTTGCCGCCCAGTCATTGGGGCTTGGATCCTGTTATATCGGCCTCGCCGACCCTTATGTGGACGGCGACAAGGGCAGACAAATGGTCAAACGTCTAGGCGTGTCTGGCGATTATAAAATTATCTGTTGTGTAACGGTGGGATTGCCTCATGAGCATCCCTCTCCTGATCCTCGCAAAGAAGGAATTTCTTTGGTAGTACGATAAATGGGGAAACCAATTCTATAAAATAAAAAATAACCCGGCGTGATTTTTACTACGCCGGGTTATTTTTTATTTACTTGGTGTGTTTAAAGCGTATTTCTTTTTTGAATGGAGCATCCAATCGGCAAAATGAGAAAGTCCATAGCCTCCCAGGAGGGTAAACGCAAGCAAACCGGAATAGTGGTAATGAGGAGCAACTTCCACCAACATGTGAGCTAATGTCAGCCCTATCATAAAAATACAGATGAGGAAAAAGGAACTTTTTTCCTTCTTACAAATAGCGATACAAACGGCAATCAAATTAAAAAGTAGTAGAATTATGCATTGCATAAAGCGCTAAGATTTCGCGTAGAAGAAAGAATATCTGAAGCGTAATTGATACAAGCCTGATCATCAACCCGCAACACTAAAAATTTGTGGAAAAATAGATTGGGAAAATTAATATTATCGTGTAAAATACGATTTTTGACTTCCTCCAGCATCTGTTCTTGTGTTTGGACAGCAGTCCAACCAGGACGGTCGCTGTAGGAATAAAGCAATTCTGAATCCTCAAGATTCCACATTCCTAAAGAGTCTTCATTAAAACCTACATAGATATTGTGACCGGGGATTGTAGCAGGCTCTTCCCCGACTTTTATCTCGAAAATATAATTTCCCAAAGC
>CALCVR010000235.1 GCA_937905915.1 uncultured Eubacteriaceae bacterium | reverse complement strand
TGGCCAAAGGGGACTTTTTTTACAGTTGTTTTTATCTAACATAAACAGTTCATAATGAGACAAATCATGAGATCCTTTTCGGCGGGCTTGGATTGAGCGATAAGAATAGTAAGAGCAGCTACGGCAGAATCATCCAACCTTTTATGTCCGGCATCCAACAAAATCCCGTTTTTGTGAAGGAAATAGAGAAAAAGGGCGGCAGCGATTCGCTTGTTTCCGTCGGAAAACGAGTGGTTTTTGACAACAAAATAAAGAAGATGAGCGGCTTTTTCCTCCACAGAAGGATACATTTCTTGACCCGCATAGGTTTGATAGATCGCTCCGATACTGCCGCGGAATGAATCATCTTTTTCATTGCCAAATAGGCTGCTTTGCTCAAAAAAGGACATGCTGGCGATCACCCGTTTGCACTCCTCATAAGTGAACTGGGTGGTGTCTTTTTGTCCCCTGGGACGTTCTAAAGTTTGATGATCGTAGGCATCCAACAGGTCTAAGGCCTTGTGGTATTGCTCTACCACATAAGAAATTGTCTCTGCCTCCGAAGATAAAATCTCATTGTTGTTATTCATTTTTCACCTCGTGCCTTTTGCAAGAGTACACAACATTCGATATGATTGGTGTGAGGGAACATATCCACCGGCTGAATGGTTTTTACTTGATATCCGCGCTGGGTTAAGAAAAGGAGATCGCGACGCTGTGTCTCAGGATTACAGGAGATATATACAATCCGTTCGGGGGATAACGTTATAAGAGACGAAAGAAACGCTTGATCGCTACCGGCACGGGGAGGATCTAAAAAGACCACATCGGCCGATTCCCCTTCCTTTGCCATTTCGGTGAGGAATTCACCGGCGTCGGCATGGTAAAACCGAGCGTTTTGGATACCGTTGCGGCGCATATTGACGATGGCATCCTTGACAGCATCCTTGTTGACCTCCACTCCGATGACCTGCTGGGCTCGACGGCTGGCGATAAGGCCGATGGTACCGATGCCGCAATAGGCGTCGATGACCCGCTCTTTGCCGGAGAGGCCGGCCATGTCCATGGCTTTGCTGTAAAGGATCTCGGTCTGGACAGGATTGATCTGGTAAAAGGACTTGGCTGAAATACGAAAGACACAGCCGCATAAGGTATCCTCAATGGCTCCGGGGCCGTACAGCACCTTTTCCGATTCCCCCAACACCATACTGGTAAACTTACCATTGACATTTTGCAGGATGGTAGTGATCTCCGGATGCTTTTTCAGCAATGCCTTAATAAAATGATTTTTGGCGGGCAAAATGGGGGTTGCGGTCACCAATACCACCATGATTTGGCCGCTTTGGAAGCCGCGCTTAATCAGTACATGGCGGACAAGCCCTCGCCCTGATCTCTCGTCATAGGGTGGAATCTTAAAATCCTCTAAAAGATGGCGGATAGAACCCATGATTTCATCAGCCTTTTTGTCCTCGGTGAGACAGGTATCCACCGGTACAATGCGATGAGTACTGGCCTGATAGACTCCCGATACAATGCGCCCATACCGATTTAAGGAGAAGGCGGCCTGCACTTTGTTGCGGTAGTGGTAGGGATATTCCATACCCAAGATAGGGCGGACTTTGCCGAAACTCCCCAAAAGGCTGATGACTCGACTCTGCTTCCAGGCAAGCTGACGCTCATAAGACATATTTTGAAGTTGGCATCCGCCGCATTTGCGATAAAGGGGACAAGGGAACGGATTGTGTCCAGATGCTGGGACGGCCTTAGTATGAGACTTACCGCCTTGTTTTTTTGAGGGCATGGTTTGGCTCCTTTGCATCAATTTCACGTTGGGAAAAATCAAAAGATACAGCCGTTGAATAGACCCAGTAAGCCATAAAAGTGCATGGCTGTCTTTTGGAAGCGGCGCGTATAATTTATTTTATTATATCATTGTCCCATTGATTTCTCAAGATAGAGGCAAAAGAGGGCCTTATCCTCCTTATACTAGAGGATAAGACCCTTTGGATCGGCTATACTTTTTTCTTACAGGTTTTTGCGAGCTGTTTTGCGCAGCTTGTTGCCTTCTTTGGAAAGGCTTACTGCCACTCCGTTTAAGGCTAGCAGGCCGATGAGATTGGGAATTACCATAATGCCGTTGAACATATCTGACATATTCCACACCAAGTCAACCTTTAACGTGGAGCCGATGACCACACACACAACCACGATCAATGCATAGATTTTAGTAGCTTTGGGGCCAAACAGCGCTTTAACGTTTGTTTCGCCAAAAAAGTACCATCCAATGATGGTGGAAAAGGCGAAGAACAGCATACAAATGGCGATGAAGATATTACCAAAGCTTCCAAATGCCGCATTAAAAGCCGTTTGAGCCAAAGTAGTTCCTGTTTCGCCGGTAGAAAGAGCGCCGGAGGAAATGATGACCAAAGCGGTCAGAGTCAGAATGACAAAGGTATCGATAAAAACTCCCATCATGGCAACGACACCTTGATCGTGAGGTTTGTCCACCTTGGCGATAGCGTGGGCATGGGGGGTAGAACCCATACCGGCTTCGTTGGAAAAGAGCCCCCGGGCCACACCAAACCGGATGGCTTTTTGCACCGTGACGCCGATGACGCCGCCGGCCACAGCCTGGGGATCAAAGGCCATGACGAAAATCTGGCGGAAGGATTCCAATAAAGCCGAATGGTTGATGCACAAAATCACAACGCAGCCGGTGATATAAAGGAGCGCCATAATAGGAACAATCTTTTCCGTCACCCAGGCGATGCGCTTGACGCCGCCGATGAAGATGAATCCCGCAACCAAAGCCACTACAATGCCCACCACTAGAGGATTAAGCCCAAAAGCGTTTTTCATGGCGTCGCCGATGGAGTTGGACTGCACCATATTGCCCATAAAGCCCAAGGCAAGAATAATGGCCACAGAGAAAAATCCTGCGAGGAATTTGCCAAATTTACCGGTGAAGGCCGCTCTGATATAATAAATAGGGCCGCCTGTTACCTGACCGTTGACGGTCGTCTTATATTTTTGAGCCAGCACAGCCTCACTGTAGATGGTGGCCATGCCAAAGAAGGCGCTGACCCACATCCAGAAAATAGCGCCGGGGCCGCCGGAGGCAATGGCTGTAGCGGCGCCGGTGATGTTGCCGGTACCTACTTGGGCGGCAATAGCGGTGGTAAGAGCCTGGAAGGAACTCATTCCCTCTTTGTCAGCTTTTTTGCCATTGAGCTTTAAGTTGCCAAACAGACGCTTAAAGCCTTCCCCAAATTTACGAACCTGAATGAACTTGAGACGAAAGGTGAAAAAAATTCCGGTACCGCACAGTAAGAAAAGCAATAGATAATCCCAAAGTACGGTATTAATCCAATCCACCACTTGTGAAAGAAACTCCATTCTACCCAATCCTTCCCTTTTCCTTGTCTGAAACGAAGCAGAAAACAAAAAGAGCCGGCGATGAAAAATCATCGTGCGGCTCTCAAAACAAGCGTGCCTTTTAAGGGCAAGATCCAGAATGAATCTGCAAGCAACACTCTGTCCTTTTGCCTGAGAGATTAGGATAAAATTTCTTTCATCCTTTACACCTTCGGCACTTCCCTAAAAATAAGGAAGCTTCTCCAGAGCCACATCCGTTTATAGTCCTCACCCGTTGCCGGGCACCTGAGAGTTTTACTCCTTCGGTAAGCACGATGGCTGTTTTCCTACAAACTTCGTTTGTCGTTATTCAAATGACGTACCAAAGCATACCATATTTCTCGATAAATTACAAGGCTTTTCGACAAAAGACAAAGACGTCAAAGACTACGCTTTGACGTCTTAAAAAACGATCCAATATTAAACAATGCGCTCTTTCCGATAAATACCAGTCTCGCAGAATTTGACCCATTCGGCAATGTTGACGGCATGATCCCCGATGCGTTCCAGATATTTGGCTACCATCAGCTGATCGATGGCCGAATCCTGAGCTGCCTCGGTACCGGTCATCCTCTTGGCAAGCTTCCGTTTGACTGTGTCGAAGGCATTGTCCACCACGTCGTCGGACTCCACCACCTTGTCGGCCAAGTCCATGTCGTGATGGACGAAGGCGTCG
>CALCVR010000234.1 GCA_937905915.1 uncultured Eubacteriaceae bacterium | reverse complement strand
AAAATCAAAGATGCTCCACAGATCCCCCGGCGTATTTTCCACCGGCGTGCCGGTAAGGGCGTATCGGATGCGAGCGCTGATCTGTTTGACCGAGATGGCGTTTTGGGTCTGATGGTTTTTAATATATTGAGCCTCATCAATAAAGCAATAGTGAAAATGAATATTGCGGTAGAGACTGATATCCCGGCGGAGCAGGTCATAAGAGGTGATGATGACATCCTCTTTGGCCCCTTTGATGATGGGGGCACGCTGTTCAGCGTTGCCCGACACTACACATACCGACAGTTCCGGTGCAAACCGGCGCACCTCGCTTTTCCAGTTGTACACCAGAGAAGTAGGGCATACAATAAGCGTCTGTCCCTTTCCCTTGCCGGAAGCGATGAGAGTGGTGGCCTGCAAGGTCTTGCCCAATCCCATTTCATCGGCCAAAATACCACCCATGCCGTACCGCTCCAGCGCCTTCATCCACTTGACGCCGCTCGTCTGATAGTCCCACAATTGCACCGTCATCCAATCAGGCGGGGTAAAGGGTTGGCTGTCGTAGCTGGAGAGGGATAAAATATCCTGGGTGAATTTGGCGTCGATCTGCACGTCGATCTCTTTATTCTGATTCAGGAGGCTCTCTAAGCCTGCTTCCAGATAGGCCGGCACTTGGATACGGTTTTGGAGCACATCCTCCTCGCTCACATTGAGCACATCGGCCACTTGGCTCAGCTGCTGGATGGCTGCATTGTCCATAGGGGCAAAAGATCCGTCGGGCAGGCGATGATATGGTTTTTTCTCCTCCACAGCCTTTAAAAGTTCCCACAGCTCAGCCCTGGTATAGTGGTCGTTCTCCAGCCCCACCAGCAGATTGGATCCCTCCCGCTTAATGGTCAGCCGCGGCTTGACCGGCAGGCGCAGGCGGATGCTCTTAAAGGCCGATGTGACGTATACTTCGGCCACTTCCTGGAGCCTGCCTACCCCTTCCCGGGCCAGACGAAGGAGATTTTCCTCTCCGTTTAGCACATAGTGATCCTTTTCAGGCAGCGACCGGAATCCGTTTTCAGCCAGCACACCGATGACATATTCCTCCCGTGGAAGATCCCGCTGGGGCAGGGAGGACCGGTCGACGCCGTAGTCAAACTGAAGCTTGCACAGAACCTGGGAACCCTGCCGATCCAGCCAGATGCGCGGTGTCATGGAGGCGGTCTGCACCCGGTGGATGGTATCGTCTACCTGGGCCCATCCCCGTTGTTCCAGGGCCGGCAGAACCGTGGACAACACGCGGTTTTGGTATTCCTCTGGAATGGATACTTGTCCTCCGTGGGAGTCCAGTAGATCCAACGCCGGGAACAGCAAAGCGGCATCCTCTTCCGGCAGATGCAAAAGACGATCTCCCCATAGCAAAATACAGGGGGTGCGGCTGTATACTTCCCGTTTTCCCTCTGGGAAAAGGGCCATCTTAAGCCGTTCCCCCTCCGGCTGGGAAAATTGCATCCGGATCTCCATTCCCTGTGCGCCGTCCTGGATGAAAAGATTTACATCCTCCTCCCGCCCGGGAAGGGACACCGGTATCTCTCGTCCCGCCAGCACCGGCATAAGCCTCGCCATCTGAACCGGGGTCATCAGCAGCCGGCGGCCGATAGGACTTCCCCCTCCTGCCAAAATAGACTGGACAATGGCCTGCCACTCTTCCACCGTTTGACGGAGAAAGTAGATCAGCGGCCGATCCTCGGCCACAAAGGCAGCGGGAATATGAACAAACTCCAATTCCTTGCCATAAGCCACCACCTTCTCCGATGAGAAGGCGCTGGAGAATTCCTTCACGCTCCGCACAGCATACTTGCGTTTTTTCCCAATGCTCAGCTCTAGAAAAAAGCGTGCCGCGCCGCCGTTGGACTGGTCTACAGTAAGCCGCGGATAAAGGTGTACTCCGTGACAGGACTGCCCCATCAAGTGGGGATATGTTTCGGACACAAGGTGGGTGTATCGACTCACCATCCTGCCCACATCTTCCTCCCGGATGGCGGTGTTCTCCTCCCCTTCCGGGGGCAGGAGGGCTAATACCGCCGCCACTCCGTGCTCACACCATCCCTTTTGAACGTGGCCATAGCAGGCGGGACAAAATACCTCGCCTAAGGTCCCGTCGGGATGGAAATGCACCGTTACGGTAGGATGATCTCCAATGCGGCAGTAAAGCTCGCCCAGCCGTCCAGCAGTGGCATCCACCTGGACTGCGCCGCTGCGAAACAACACCAGCCCCTTAAAATAGGCGGGACGGTGTGTGGCATGGCTCAGCACATAAGCCTTGTCAATGCGCAAGGTCGGCAATGCCGTAGAAACGGAAGTTTGTGATACATCCAATTGTGAAACCTGTTTGCTCATGGGGACACTCCAATTTTGACGTTTATCTCTTTATTTTACACTATTTTTGTCCTTTTGTTAAGAGA
This sequence comes from uncultured Eubacteriaceae bacterium, assembly GCA_937905915.1. Classification (GTDB taxonomy): domain Bacteria; phylum Bacillota; class Clostridia; order Oscillospirales; family Acutalibacteraceae; genus Solibaculum. The sequence goes on along the minus strand of CALCVR010000234.1, from coordinate 2,037 downwards.
TACCGTACAACTGAAGTGCATTTTTCCCTTTTGACTAAAAGTATTGATTTGTGCGTTTATCTCCATAGAGATAAATATAATCTTCGTCGGAAAGCCCCAATATGTAATCGGTGCTGATATGATAATATTGCGCCAACGAAACAAGCACATCAATGGGTAAATGCCGTACTCCATTCTCCCAGTGGGAATAGGCACGCTGAGAACAATGCAAAATGCTTGCCAATTCCTCTTGACTGAGATGATGCTGTTTTCGTAGTTCTTTTAAACGCTGTGTGTACATAAAGCGGACCCTCCTTTTACCGGTTCATGCAACCCTCATCTGGTTTCTGACAGACCTTTTAAAAATCTCTCTCGTATATTGTGTATTTTTTATTGGGATCGGAAATCCTATTTTTATATCAATTGAAAAATGGGAGGTCTCAGCCCAATGTATAAATCTTATTGGATGAATGAAGTTTCTCTTCCCCAATACCAGCCGCTCCATGGGGAACAGCAGGCGGATGTCGCCGTCATCGGCGGAGGGTTAGCAGGCATTTTGTGCGCCCGGAAACTTCAGGAAGGCGGCGCTAAAGTAGCTCTCTTGGAAGCCTATCGAATCGGCTGCGGCACCACCGGCCATACCACCGCAAAAATTACCAGCCAGCATCGTCTAACCTATGACCGTCTGGTCAGCGGCATGGGTGCTTATAAAGCAAAACTCTATTATCAGGCAAATCAATCGGCAGTAAGGCAATATGAAAAATTAGTGGAAGAACATGGTGTGGATTGTGACTTTCAAAAGCTTCCCGCCGCCTGCTATGCCCGGAATGAGGATGACCTTCAGCTGCTCCGGCGGGAAGAAGAGGCTGCAAAGCAATTGGACATCCCCTATCGTATGGTGGATACTCCCGACCTCCCCTTTTCTACATTGGGGGCATTGGAATTTCCCAATCAAGCTCAGTTCCATCCTTTGAAATTTTTAAACTGGGCGGTACAGGATCTCACCATCTACGAGCATTCCAGAGCCTTGTCCATGGAGGGAAATACCGTCTTCACTGGGGAAGGCAAACTCAAGGCCGACCATATTGTGGTGTGCACCCATTATCCCTTTGTCAATACGCCGGGGTATTATTTTTTACGTATGTACCAAAAGAGGTCCTACGTCATGGCTTTGACAGGGGCACAGCCAGTGGAACGCATGTACATCGACGTAAGCCCTAAAGGCTATTCCTTCCGCCAGCAAGGCAATCTGGTGCTGGTAGGCGGGGAAGGCCACAAATGCGGACGTGATCCAAAAGGGCATCGATATGAATCTTTGAAACAGGCTGCGCTTTCCTTTTATCCAGAAGCTCAAGTGGCATCCCAGTGGTCGGCCCAGGACTGCATGACGCTGGATAACGTCCCCTACATCGGCCATTATTCCACCAAACGGGATAACCTTTATGTGGCCACGGGATTTGGTAAATGGGGAATGAGCAGCAGCATGCTCTCATCCCTGTTGCTTAGTGATATGATCGAGGGACATGTAAATCCCTGGGAAGAGGTCTTTACTCCCCGTCGTTTTCAACTGGGGCTATCGGCCAGCACTTTGCTTTCCTCCACCGGCGATATTCTTAAGGGCCTTACGGTGGATAAAATGGCGCCGCCTCAGCGTTCAACCCATCCCCAGCCTGGACAAGGCGCTACCGTATCCCACGGCATGGTAGGCAAAGCCGGCGAATTCAAGGATTCAAGGGGACGCATCCACGCCGTCAAACCCACTTGTGCCCATATGGGGTGCGAACTCAGCTGGAACGCCGATGAACAGACTTGGGACTGTCCCTGCCATGGTTCCCGTTTTACCGCTGACGGTGTTGTGGTAGACGGCCCTGCCCAATCCAATCTTCATCCTCCCGCACAGATGTAAGGAGAGATAGCTTATGGACACGATAAAAGAAAAAATATTCGTGAATTTTATTCACATCACGGATGTAAAAAAAGCTGCCCAGTTTCAAAATTCGACAACCTAATAATATCATACTATAAAGTTGTTTGATTGACAAGCTGATTAAGACAATA
>CALCVR010000233.1 GCA_937905915.1 uncultured Eubacteriaceae bacterium | reverse complement strand
CCGATGTGCCCGCCGGCCTCGCATCCTTCGGCTACCAAAGCGTCGGCGCCCATGCGCTCCATACGCTTGGCCTGGGCCACGCTTGCAATCACCGGTACGATTTTGATGCCGGCCTCTTTCCATGCGGGCATGTATTTGGCGGGAGTCCCGGCGCCGGTGGTTACCACTTGAACGCCTTCCTCCACGACGATTTTCGCCACTTCTTCTACACTTGGGCTCATCATCATAATGTTGACCCCAAAGGGTTTATCGGTTAAAGTCTTGGCCCGGCGGATCTCCTGCCGCACCACGTCGGCAGGCGCATTGGCCGCTGCAATCAGTCCCAGTCCTCCGGCATTGGATACGGCTGCGGCCAACGTGCTGTCGGCCACCCAGGCCATGCCGCCCTGGATCAGGGGAAACCGGCATCCTAATAATGTTGTGATTCTCGATTGAGCCATTGTGAGAAACCTCCCTGTCAGCGCTGCGATTGTATGAGTACCTTGACCAAATTGGCGCCAAGGGCTCAAATCGCTTCTCTTTCTATTGAAAATCCCAAGGCAGCCCTATTTGGTCCGCCTTGGGCACGAATATCCCAGTGGGACTGACAACCGGATCCATCCCGGCTCAAAAACCGGAATAAAAATCCCGTTGTCAGTTTGGATTGTACGGATCAATTAGGCGTTTTTCTGCTGCTCTTCAATATAGTTCATCAGCTCGCCGACGGTTTTCAGGCCTGCGTCGTCCGCCACAGAGATGCCGAATTCGTCTTCAATGTCCATGATGATCTGCATCATGTCCAGGGAATCCAAACCGATTTCCTCAAAGGTGGTGTCGGCAGTGATTTCGCCATCGTAAGAAGCGTTGTTTTGCAGAATTTCCTTAATTTTTTCCAGCATAACTCAATCTCTCCACTCAATTAATATTGCTCCGGAGGATAACCCTCCGCCAAAGCCAACTAAAAGCACCAGATCCCCATCGTGCAGGCCTCCTGTTTCATGAAGCTCGTCAAGAGCGATAGGGATACTGCCTGCCGACGTATTGCCGGTGTGATCCACATCCACAAAGATCTTGGATTTATCAATGCCCATACGCTGGGCGGTAAAATCAATAATGCGCTGATTTGCCTGGTGTGGTACAAACCATGCCACATCCTCTAGATTCTTGCCGGCCTTATCCAGCACCTCCCGGATGGAACGGCACATGGCCGTCACAGCAAATTTAAAGACAGGCTGCCCCTTCATGACAATTTTATCTTTTGCATCATTGGTTTCATAAAAAGGGGTTTTTGCCGGATCAGCACCGCACGCAAGCACCTGATTGACGTCGTTTTCGCCGTCTAGCACAGCGCTGAGAATTCCTGGCTTCTCTCCGCGGCGCAAAATAGCTGCCCCCGCCCCGTCTCCAAACAAGACGCAAGTGGATCGATCGGTCCAGTCGGTAACCCGGCTGAGTACGTCCACCCCCAGCACCAAGGCGGTGTCGATGCCTAATTGTTCCATTAGGCCCTGGGCCGTTGTTACCCCTAAAATAAAGCCGGTACAGGCGCCGTTGATATCAAAGGCCGGGGCATGGTTGATGCCTAGCCTTTCCCGCAGGCAAGCAGCTAAACAAGGCACTTTTACATTAGAAGTAAAGGTGGCTGCGATAATAAGACCGATGTCCTCCGCCTTGACGCCTGATTTCTGGAGCGCATGACGGGACGCCTCCTCTGCCAAATCCAGAGTGGTCTCTTTGGTACAAACGTGACGGGAAACAATGCCCGTCCGCTCCCGGATCCATTGGTCGCTGGTGTCCACCATAGTGGACAGTTCATCGTTTGTCACTTCGCGCACCGGCAGGCAATGGCCTGTCGCTTCGATATATACCGGCATGGGTCAAGCCTCCACACTATTGATTTATTCTCAAGGACACCAGGACAATCGATGCCCTGACGGAAAAAGTAGTTTGATTATCAAAGCAAATTATTTTATGGGTAGTATTATAATCCATTCCACCGGCCCTGTCAATGAAAAATGGCCCGCTGAAGCGGGCCATACTACCTTTTTTGTCAGATTTTTCACATTGTTTTTTCACAATCCGACTCTTCCAGTCAAAATGTTAAAACAACCGATTCTGTAAGTCGCGCACCATCTGGACATACTGCCGGCGGCACTGTGCTTCCTTCCCCTCCTCAATGAGACTTAAGCATCGGGAAAGGGGTCCTTCCCACAGTTCACGGCTGATTTTGTCACACTGGCCGCTCTGCTTCATGCGCTCCACCAGCATGGGAGCCAGCACATAATATTCATTGATAAGCTCCTGGCCGTCAGGTTGTTCCGACAGCCAGCCATCCCGGAATGCGCGGAAGGTATTCAGCTCGTAGCAGTCGTCGGGACGGCCCAATGTATCGCATACCGCTGTTGTGATAAAGCACCAGCGGCGGCTATTAAATCCGCCGGATAACTCTTCATAGGAAGATTTGCCCAACTTTCGTTTGGGATGTTCCTCATTCCACAGCTCGATCACACGGTCGGCCGCCTGGTCACTCCACGGCCGGCCGATTTTTACCAGAGCCGGCACGGTATAACATACCAGCAGCATGGCATAGTCATTGGTAGCCCGCTCTTTGTCCCCCTGCTGTTGAGAACGGTGGTAGCAGTCCAAGATCCTTCCCATAAAGCGTTCTGCATAAAGGGAGCCAAGTTGATGATTCTCCGGCATACGGTCTTCCAGCACATTGATGTATTGCACCGACTCCTGCAAGCGGTTTACATACTGCTCAAACAGTTCCGGATAATCTTTCCTTTTAAACCCTTTTGCAGTGCCGTCCCCCTGGATGAGATACCCCTCAAGCAGACGTTCCGCCTGATCCAACATAGCGTTTACATCGTCCACTTTTGCCTCGTCCTTTTGGAACGCTAAGGCGATGGCATCGGACGCTGAGATAGGCTCGCCGCAGAACATACAGCGCACCGTCCCCCGTTCATCCGGGACCTGCAATTCTTTTCCACATTCGGGACATACACCTGGGTAGAATTCCATACAAAACGCTCCTTTTTGCAATGCTAAGGCGGTTTATCCCGCCTGTTCTTGTTGTTCCGGCCGCGCCGCTTGTTTCTGAGCCTTGCGATCTAAGTGGCGCAGTTCATGCACAATGAAGAAGGACACAATGACTGCCGCCAGTACATCGGCAACCGGGCCGGCATAAAGAATACCCTCCAGGCCAAAAAAGGTCGGAAGAATCAAAATCAATGGGATGAGCAGCAGGATCTGACGGCTCATGGACAAAATAGTCGCTTTGAGAGGCTGGCCTGTGGCTTGGAAGTAGTTGGCCGATACAATCTGGAAACCGGCGCAGAATACGCCCATCAGGAAGATGCGCATACATTTGGCTGCAAAATCCGTAAAGGCCGCGTCCCCGCCGCCAAACAAAGAAACCGCTAATTCCGGCACACAAATAGCAAACAGCCATCCTAAAATAGCCACACCGGTGGCCAATACCGCCTCCAACAGATAGGTTTTTCGAATGCGATGATAGTGTTTTGCACCCTTATTAAATCCAAGGATAGGCTGGGCGCCGGCGGAAATCCCCACTAAAATGGAGATCAGAATACCGTTGAGCTTAAAGACAATGCCCATGGCAGGGATCGTGATGTCGGCCCCGATGCCTGCTAAATCCCCATAGTACCCCAAGGAATTATTGAGCACGATTTGCAAAATCATATTGCCCAATTGGGTCACGCAGCTGGAGACGCCGATAGCAATCAGGCTACGGGTACGGTTCCACCTAATCCGCATCATCTTGAACCGGAGTTTTATATTGGACTTGCGGGCAAAGTAGTAAAGCGTCACAGCAAAGGACACCACTTGAGAAATGACCGTGGCAATAGCGGCGCCCCGCACTCCCATCCCAAGAGGGAAAATAAAAATAGGGTCCAAAATAGTATTGAGCACTGCGCCTACCAGCATGCTGACCATGGCCATTTTGGGGCTGCCGTCGGTACGGATAAAATTGTTGAGTCCGGTGCCAATGGTGACAAAAGGAATGCCGATTAAAATCACCGAGGAATAGTCCATCGCATAGGGTAAGATATTTTCACTGGAACCGAAGAAGCGCAACATGGGTTCCAAAAATATCAATCCCAACACGGCAAACGCCACCGAACTAACCAGCAGCAGTACAAAAGAATTCCCTAGGATTTTTTCCGCTTCTTCCTTCTGATTCTCTCCCAGGCGGATGGCAGCCAAAGCGGAACCACCGTTGCCGATCAGCAGCGCGATGGACAAGGAGATAATGGTAATGGTAAAGGCAATGGTTGTGGCGCCGATGCCCAGATACCCTACGCCGTTGCCGATGAAGATCTGATCCACTATATTATAAAGGGAATTCACCAACATAGCAACCACCGAAGGTACGGCAAATTGCAACAGCAGTTTTCCTACTGGCGCCGTTCCTAAAGGATTACGGTCAGCCTCTGTCTTCCATTGTTTTGTGGTTTCATTCATTCTTT
>CALCVR010000232.1 GCA_937905915.1 uncultured Eubacteriaceae bacterium | reverse complement strand
TGCATGGCGCGGATTCGTCGGTGAGGAATGCCGTTCCTGGGACGACGGCCACCCGGTAGGTTTCCACCGCTTCCTTGCAGAAGCCCAGCATGTCGGTTCCTTCGGGGAGAGTGCACCAGATAAACAGACCGCCTTCCGGCTCGTTCCAGGTGACGCTGCCCGGCAGATGCTGTTTCATCAGATCCAGCATCAAGCCCATCTTTTTGCGATAGATGCCCCGGATGTTCTCCAAATGAGCGTCAAAATCGTAGTTGGCCATAAATTCATCGGCCAGCATCTGGCCAAAAATATTGGTGTGGACGTCGGTGACCTGCTTGCACACCACCATCTTCTGAATGACCGGGGAGGGCGCAACGGCATATCCCACGCGGATACCGGGAGACAACACCTTGGAGAATGTGCCGGCGTAGATGACGCGGCCATCGGTATCCAGCGACTTGATGGTGGGAATATTCTCTCCCTTGACGCGCAGTTCACCGTAAGGATTATCCTCCAGGATCATGACGCCGTATTTGCCCGCCAGATCATACACTGCTTTGCGCTTCTCCAAAGACATAGTGACCCCTGACGGGTTTTGGAAGTTGGGGATAACGTAGATAAACTTAGCCTTTTTCTCCTCTTTAAGGGCCTCTTCCAGCTGGGCGATATCGATACCATCGCTCTCTACCGGTACGCCGCGCAGCTTTACGCCAAAGGAACGGAAGGCGTTGAGAGATCCAATAAAGCTGGGAGCTTCGCAGATAATGGTATCCCCTTCGTTGCACAGCGCTTTTGTAGTCAGTTCCATGACCTGCTGCGCGCCGGAGGTGATGATGAGCTCGTCAAAATCACGGTAGGAATTGTATCGGTCGCGCATGAAATTTTTCATGCGGTCCCGCAAAGGAGTATATCCTTCGGTGATGCTGTACTGCAAGGCATCGATGGGACGCTCGGCAAAAATCCGAGACGAAATCTCCGCTACTTCCTTAACCGGGAAGGCTTCGGGAGCCGGATTGCCGGCGGCAAACGAGATGACGGTGGGATCGGCTGTGAACTTTAAGATTTCACGGATGGCCGACGGTTGCAACGATGAAACACGATCGGAAAATGTATACTGCATAATGACCTCCATGCGCACCGCTCAAAACAGCGCTTTTTCGATTTATCAGAATAAATATAGTGTAGCACACTTGCTGTACAGATTCAACCAAGGCTATTTGTGGTACTTGCCCCCGGACAAAATTTGAAAGGCCCGGTAGGTCTGCTCCAGCAGCATGACCCGGGCCAACTGATGGGGAAAGGTCATGGGAGACATGGAGAGACGCAGCATCGACGCCTTTTTCACCTGCGGGGACAGTCCCCACGATCCACCGATGACCAGCACGATATGGCTGATACCCCGCACCTGGATATCGCCTATCCATCGAGAAAAGGGTTCCGACCCCATCTCTTTTCCCTCGATGCATAAACTGCACAAAGCAGCACCCGCCGGTACCTTCGCGAGCAGACGTTTGCCTTCGGTTTCCAATGCCGCCTCGATTTGAGCGGGCGATGCCTTTTGCGGAACCGGCGCTTCCTCCACTTCCGCGATGTCCAGGGAACAGTAAGCGCTGAGCCTTTTCTGATATTCGGCCACAGCATCCCGCCAATAGGACTCCTTCAGCTTGCCCACACAGGCAACCGTGATCTTTAACAAACGTCCCACCCCCTGCTAACAGTTCACCTTATGTATTCTAAAATACCATAACCGGCTGATGGTTGGCTCTTGGCGCTACCGATAAGAGGTAATCGGTACCCTCACGCATCCCTTGTCCGGTTAAAATGGATTTTGCCGTTTCATAAGCCAGTTCCGGGACGTTGTTCTCCCGGCTCAGATGGGCCAGGATCAACCGCGTCGTCCCGCTGCGCACCAATTCTGCCAACTCCACCGCACAATCGTCATTGGAGAGATGCCCTGTCTCGGAAAGAATACGGCGCTTTAAATAATAGGGATACCGGCCGTTTTGCAGCATCCGGACATCGTGGTTGGATTCAATGACCACCAGATCACAGCCGTGAATGGCTTTCCTCACTTCATCGGTCATGACGCCGGTATCGGTAGACACCGCTATCTTGCGTCCGTCCGGCATGTAAATACGGTAGCCGTACCCTTGGGCGCAATCGTGAGAAATAGGAAAAGGATGCACTGTCATGCCTGCCGCCTCTACAGCCTCCTGTCCAACACAGCGGTAGTCCACCTTCTGCAGCATCCCTTTCCCTTCCAAGGCTGCAAGCGTCCCCGGGGAAGAGTACACCTTGCATCCAAAGCGGGAACAAAACCCCCGCAGTCCCGCCACATGATCGGTATGCTCATGGGTGACAAACACCGCACGGATGGTTTTAGGGTCGATATCCCGATCCTCCAACGCCCGCTGGATGGACCGGGCACTGACGCCGGCGTCAATGAGAATCCCTCCCTCCTGGGAGGCAAGGTAGGTGCAGTTCCCACTGCTCCCGCTGAACAGGGTACAAATGCGCGACATAAAGGCTTCCACTTCCTTACTCGGTTTCAATGCCCTAAGTATAGAGAAATTGTCCCTTAAAGTCAAATTTTGTCGGATCCATACACGCAAAAAACACCTGGACCACATTTCCTTTGTCCAGGTGTTTCACTCTTTTCCTTTTGATTCAATTTTTTAAAGCGGTTGTGCTTATCCTTATTGAGCCTTTGCCACTGCCGCTCCAGGCATCGTGACCCGGCGGATATCGGCTCCCAACGCCCGCAGCTTTTCTTCAATATCTTCATACCCACGGTCGATGTGATAAATCTCCTCCAGCTCAGTGACACCATTGGCCGCCAAAGCTGCAATCATCAAAGCTGCCCCTGCGCGGAGGTCTGTGGCTTTAATCGGAGCAGCCCGAAGCTCTTCGACCCCTTCGAACACAGCCACTTTACCGTCCACCTGGACACTGGCTCCCATACGGCGGAGCTCCTCCACGTAGCGGAAACGATTGTCCCAAACGCCTTCGGTGACAATGCTTGTCCCCTTTGCCATGGCCAGCAACACTGCAAACTGGGGCTGCAGGTCGGTGGGGAACCCGGGATGAGGCATTGTTTTAATATTGCACCGCATCAAATCCCCAGAACGGCTGACGCGGATGGAATCGTCGTATTCTTCCACCTGGACTCCCATTTCCAGCAATTTTGCTGTAATGGATTCCAGATGTTTGGGAATTACATTCTTAATCAGCACATCGCCTTTTGTGGCGGCGGCAGCGGCCATATAGGTGCCCGCTTCTATCTGGTCGGGGATAATGGAATAGGTGGTGCCATTCAAATGCTCCACGCCCCGGATCTTGATCACGTCGGTACCGGCGCCGCGGATATCGGCCCCCATAGAGTTGAGGAAGTTGGCCAGATCCACAATGTGTGGTTCTCTAGCTGCATTCTCTAAAACCGTCAGCCCCTTTGCCTTGGCAGCGGCCAGCATAATATTGATGGTCGCACCTACCGAAAGCACATCCAGATAAATCTGGTTGCCCACCAATTCATCGGCATGAGCATCCACCATACCTTGGTCCAGACTGACTTCAGCGCCCAAAGCGGCAAATCCCTTTAAATGCTGGTCAATGGGACGTACACCGAAATCACAGCCGCCGGGCATGGAAACCCTCGCCTGTTTAAACCGTCCCAGCAAAGCGCCGATCATATAATAAGAGGCGCGCATACGGCGGGCCATCTCATAAGGCACTTCTGTAGTGGTAATATGACGGGCGTCGATTTCAATGGTACTCTTATTAATCATTTTAATCCCCGCACCCAATTCATGCAGAATGCGGATAATCATCGAAACATCGCTTATGTTCGGTATATTTTCAATGCGGCATACGCCATCCGACAACAGGGCCGCCGGGATGATTGCGACCGCAGCGTTTTTGGCGCCGCTGATAGAGACTTCACCAATTAACGGATTTCCACCGGTAATAACAAATTTATCCAATGAATGAACACCCCTTTGATGATTGACCATAAGTATTATAGCATCGATCCACCAAAATTCAAGGGAAAACTTTGTAACCTCTGGTTACAGAACGTTTATATCTATTATATCACATTCTCTTGAAAATTAAACAGAAAAAACTAGGGATTTGCCGCCTACAATTGTTTTATCTTTCTCTGCCTCTCTATTCTAGGCATATTTTTTATTGATAAACAGTAAAACAGGCTGTCTTTTTCCAGCAAACCATCTATTTACCATCCAAATTCAGATTTGTTTTTTGCTATATATTAAAAAATAATACAATCGCTATTTTTTACAAATCTCTCCTCAGCAGCAGGCAGATGCTTGAAGGATTCCCTCTAGCCCAGGGCTAAAACCGTCTAAAGACATTTTGTTTTTTATTCGCAATAGACGCTAGATTACTGTAAAATGCCGACTGTTTTCCTATTTAAAACATCTTCTTTCCTTGCCTTTCCTGTCGTAAAATGTTACCATAGACAATGTCTTTATACTATTTTAAGAAAAGAAGAATTGGAGTGATACCCCGTGCAGAGGGACCTAACCAAAGGCAATGTAATGTCTTCCATGTTGCTGTTTGCCGGACCTATGATTGCTGGGAATCTATTGCAACAGCTTTATAATATCGCGGACACTTTAATTGTTGGAAAATACTTGGGAGCCGATGCACTGGCCGCTGTGGGTTCCTCCTTTACTTTAATGGTATTTTTGACCTCTATTTTGCTAGGTTTATCTATGGGAAGCGGAGCTTTTTTCTCCATGTTGTTTGGCGCCAAACGAGAAGAGGATTTAAAAAAGAGTATTGTTCTCTCTTTTGCTCTCATCGGTATCACCGCTTTGGTTATCAACATTACGGTCATTCTCTGTATCGATCCCCTACTCGCAGTCCTGCAAATTCCTGGGAATATTTTAGATGAAACAAAGGAATATCTTCAAGTTATTTTTTATGGAATCCTCTTTACCTTTCTTTATAATTATTTTGCCTCCCTTCTTCGAGCAATCGGCAATTCTTCTATGCCGCTGGTCTTTTTGGCGGTATCTGCCCTATTGAACATTATTCTGGATTTAACATTTATCATTTGTTTCCATATGGGGGTGGCTGGTGCCGCCTGGGCTACTATTATTTCCCAGGCTGTCTCGGCGGTTGGAATTGGACTTTATAGTTTTAAAAAACTCCCTCTTTTGCGCCTGAATCGTCGCCATTTTCATTTTGACAAAAATCTTTTAAAACATATTACACAGTATTCCTTTTTAACCTGTGTCCAGCAGTCTATTATGAATTTGGGTATCTTAATGATCCAGGGGCTTGTCAATAGCTTCGGCGTAGCCGTTATGGCTGCTTTTGCCGCCGCTGTTAAAATCGACTCTTTTGCTTATATGCCAGTGCAAGACTTTGGAAATGCATTCTCTACTTTCATCGCCCAAAACTTTGGAGCGGGACAACATAAACGCATTCAAAAAGGCATCCGAGCCGCTATTATCGCCGCGCTGGTGTTTTGTATTATAATCTCCTTAGCTGTATGCTTATTTGCACAACAGTGGATGCTCTTATTTGTACAGCCGGAAGAAACAGAAATCATCGCCATCGGCGCCCAATACTTACGTATTGAGGGTATGTGTTACGCCGGCATCGGCTGTTTATTCCTTTTGTATGGTCTTTATCGAGGAGTCGGAAAGCCTGGAATTTCAGTTGTATTAACGATTATCTCTTTAGGTACTCGCGTAGTTCTTGCCTATTTATTAGCCCCCATTCCAGCCATCGGGTTACCTGGTATTTGGTGGGCCATTCCCATCGGATGGGTGTTGGCTGATATTACTGGTCTTGTGTACTATCGCTGGTGGTCCAAAAAGTCTACTAAAATGATGACAGCATTAGCTGAATAGGCCATAGATAGAATAAAATCCCCTGTTTTAAGCTATGAACCAGTCTAAAACAGGGGATTCCTTTTTGACTTATATAAAATATCTAATTC
>CALCVR010000231.1 GCA_937905915.1 uncultured Eubacteriaceae bacterium | reverse complement strand
AAAGATCGCCTATTTTAAAGGAATACCGTACTGCATAAATTGATCCTGTGTCCCATAAAACACATTCATATCGATAAATTTTTCTTTTCCGTTATAGCCTTCCAGCCTTTCTCGATTGGTGTACTGCCAAAAAGTCCAGTCCCGATTGTCCGAGAGAGTGGGGGAGGTGATAACATTACGGATCCAGATGTCATAGGAATCGTATCGATTGGCAAGATAAAGGCGATAGGATTTCTCAGTGGCGTATAAAATAGGCTTTATGCCATAATGATTTTCTAGGGCAGATAATAGATTGTCCAATTGGGCTTGAGTTTCTGCGGCATCAGGGAGATTTTTCTCTTTATCACCGTAAAATTCCACATCCACCACCGGAGGCAGCATGTTTGGAATGGCAGGTACATTGGAAATAAAATTTTGCGCCTGGGAGGCTCCCGAGCTATCGTAGCTGAAAAAATGATACGCGCCGATGCGAAGGGAGGTCGCCTGTGCGTTTTGGTAGTTGGTAGAGAAATAGGGATCGACGTAAGAACTGCCTTCAGTCGCCTTAATAAAGGCAAACTGGATATCCTGAGAGGATAATGTTTCCCAGTCGATTTCCCCTTGGTAGGAAGAAACGTCTACGCCCCGCACAGGGTATTGTTCCTGGGGGAGATTATTGAGCAGGACGACTCCTTGCCAAACTAAAATTCCCATCACCGCCAGAAAGAGAAAAGCGATGGCTACTATGACTGGAACCAGAACTTTTCGATGTTTTTTCATGGCATCACCCCATAAAAATCTTCTTGCGTGACCAGGTCACAGCCAAAAGGACCAAAACACTTTATATTAATGTATAAGAGACGACTATACTGTTTGAAATCACAGCTTTGGGAACATTATAGAATAAAAATAATAGGAAGGCAAGGTGACTATGGATGAAGACCATCATTGTTGGAGGCGTAGCGGGAGGGGCATCCGCAGCCGCACGGCTTCGCAGATTGGATGAAAATGCTCAAATTATCGTTATGGAGCGGGGGGGCTATGTCTCTTTTGCAAACTGCGGTTTGCCCTATTACATCGGCGGAGAGATCACCGATAAAAATCGTCTGACTCTGCAAACTCCTCAGAGTTTTAAGGCGCGGTTTAACATTGATGTGAGAGTGAAAAACGATGTTTTAAAAATAGATCCAAAGGGGAAAACCGTCCAAGTGAAGGATCATGAAACAGGGGAGATCTATACAGAATCTTATGATACCCTTATCCTATCCCCTGGGGCGGAACCCATCAAACCGCCAATCAAAGGGGTGGAGTCCAGCAGGGTATTTACTCTGCGAAACATCCCGGATACCATGAAAATTAAAGGCTATTTGGAGGGCCGTAGCCCAAAGTCAGCCATTGTAGTGGGCGGCGGATACATCGGTGTGGAGATGGCGGAAAATCTAAAAAATGCGGGACTGTCCGTGACCATTGTGGAGATGGCCGATCATTTGATTGCACCCCTGGACTTTGATATGGCGGCTGACGTCCATCAATATGTAAAACACAAGGGAATTGATCTTGTGTTAAGCAACGGGGTCAAATCCATCCAAGAAACCGGAAATGGCTTGAATGTCACGTTGGACAAGGGATACCTGACGGCCGACATGCTGATTTTATCGGTGGGTGTCCGTCCTGAGACGAGCCTTGCCAAAGACTGTGGGGTCCACGTCAATGAGCGGGGATCCATTGTAGTAAATCCCCAGATGAAAACCAATTTTGACGATATTTATGCTGTGGGGGATGCGGTGGAAGTTGTGGATTATATCACTCAAAAGCCCGCTTTTATCCCTCTTGCCGGACCGGCCAACAAACAGGGGCGTATAGCAGCCGACAACATCTGCGGTTTCGATAGCCGCTACGAAGGAACGCAGGGGTCCTCTGTTCTTAAGATCTTTGATATGACCGTAGCTACCACAGGCATTAATGAAAAGACTGCCCGTGCCAATGGAATGGATTACGATAAAACCTATATTTATTATGGATCCCATGCCGCTTATTATCCCGGAGCCACCAATATGTCGGTCAAGGCTCTTTGGGATAAAGCATCCCAAAAGCTCCTAGGGGCACAGATCGTGGGGTTTGACGGCGTGGATAAAAGGATGGATGTTTTAGCAACTGCCATCCGGTTTGGGGCAAAGATCACCGATCTTGCGAAACTGGAATTGTGTTACGCACCGCCCTTCGGCAGCGCCAAAGACCCGGTCAATATGCTGGGATTTGTAGGGGAAAACGTGGCCACCGGTAAGCTCAAGCAATTTTTCTGGCATGATGTGAAATCCCTTCCTCGGGATGGAAGCGTGACCTTGCTGGATGTGCGTACAGCCACCGAAGTGAGCCGGGGGAAAATCGACGGTTTTATGCATATTCCGGTGGACAGCTTGAGGGAACATCTGGATCAAATTCCAAAAGGAAAACCCGTTTATGTCCATTGCCACAGCGGGTTGCGCAGCTACATCGCCTGCCGTCTTCTTACGGGCTACGGATACGACTGCTATAACCTAGCTGGAGGCTGGAGGCTCTACGAATCGGTTATGAACGAAAGAACCGTACCGGAATACATCTGCACACAATGCAAATAAAGGTTTTGATTGACCGGTCATAAATAAAATAAGGTTTGGCAGATGAGATTCTGTCAAACCTTATTTTTGTTTTCCCGCGCTTTTTGCAGTAGACCGATTATTTTAAAAGCTCATCTTTTTTCTCGAGAATCCCTGCCACAACTGCACACGCAGGACAATCACAGTATTGTGCCCCAGCTGCTTTGATCTCCTTTGCATGAGCCGCAATGTTAGCAGCGGTTTCTGCGCCAAAATACTCCATACCCTTTTCCGATTGAGCAAATCCGATTAAAGTATCGATGGGCATAATGTCGGCTTCTAACTCGTCGATGTACTTTTTAGTCTCTTCTTTTTCCGCATCGGTCCCCACAGCGTCTAACCATCGCTGGGCAGCCTCTTTGGTTTCCTTGCTACAGGTCGGAGCATTGATCAATTCACGCGTTTTTTCAATAATCTGATGTAAAACTGCCTTATCCATGATGAATACGCCAACTTTCCTTTAGAATTATCATTTATTTTATCATATTTATACGACAAATACAAGTGCGACATCATCCGAAAAAGGAAAAAGACAAACCTGCTGTGAGAAGGTATTCATTGCAGATTTGTCTTAATGTCTTATAGGATCCTTCGTTATATTTTTTTGCCAATATAAAAAGCATAACCGTAGTACTGCTTGTATTTTGAATAAAGCTCTACTTCATACCGATTGCTTTCAAGAAAGGCATTCACCGTTTCATTGAAACCATACTTTTTCAAAAGCGCTTTTTCTGCTACTCCCCTGGGAATAAAGTAATGATCCGTCCAACAGGTTTCAGGCAGTAAGAAGGTAGCCACAGGAAGATAGCCGACCTTTTGCATGATGGCAATATTGTGCGCGACGGTATCCAACTGGCTGCCAGCGTCGGCCCAAAATTTTTCCACTTCAGCAGGATGCCGATCGGTAAACCATGAGGGGCATGTCACAGCCACATATCCGTCCTTTTTCAAAAAGTCCTTCCAATAGGCTAAGCCCCGTTTAAAACCGATGTTATCGATGGCCCCTTCGGACCAAATTAAGTCGAATTCCCCTTTGGAAAAGGGAAGAGCTTCCATCGATCCCACAATACCGGCAACTCGATTTTGAAGGCCTTGCTTTTTTGCATTGCTGTTTAATACATTAATAAAATCGGGGAATTGGTCAATACCGGCAATGTTTCCTGGAATATTTTTTGCAAGGAATAGGGTCTGCCCGCCGGTTCCACAGCCAAGATCCAATACCTGAGAGATGCTTTCTGGATGGTCTAGAAAACCCAACGCTTTTAGAATGATTTCAGGACTACCAGGTCCCTGTCGTTCCAGCCCTATGTGAGTTTCGATCACTAGATCCATCATAGATGGTATATCTGTACCCATTTTAAACTCCTTATCAGTTTTCTATAAAACTAAAAATAATATTTCCTTGAAGGAATTAATTATAACAAAAAGCATGTTATACTTCAAATCACAAAACTAATAATCAAAAAAATACATGCAAAAAATAAAATAAAAGCTAAGCCTGGAATACGGTTGCATCCAAGCTCAGCGTATAGACTGTGACAAAACAGACGTTAAATCCAAACGAGAGATTCAAATTTTTAACAAAACAAAAAACCTGCGGTCGATGAATTGCCGACCGCAGGTATGGCGGAGAAAGAGGGATTTGAACCCTCGCGCCAGTCACCTTAGCAGGGGAGCCCCTTCACCACTTGGGTATTTCTCCGAATGGTAAACAAAAAAGAAAACTTATTTAATTAAAAGAACGGTGTGGCGGAGAGGAAGGGATTCGAACCCTTGGCACTTACGTGTCACTGGTTTTCAAGACCAGCTCCTTAAACCGCTCGGACACCTCTCCCTATCTCAATCACAGTGCTATTTATATTAGCACAAAGAAAGGAGAATGTCAATTAGTTTTTTTACTTTTTTTGAACAAATTTCCTTTTCTATTCATGCAATTAAAACGGAGATCTCACTTATACTTATATAACAAAAATTAGCCTGTTATCAAACAATATTGGGAAAGAGAAATGAGAAATAGTGAAATACACTTGACGAAACATACAGGATATGGTATAGTAGTAGTACCTCTGAAGGGGTTTATTTTTTTGCCCTGGTGAGGGAGGCTAAATTTATTCCGGAGATTACGGGAGGTGCCGTCATGAGAGTCAAGATCACCCTGGCTTGCACAGAATGCAAGCAACGCAACTACAACAAGATGAAAAACAAGAAGAACGATCCCGACAGGTTGGAAATGAAAAAGTATTGCCGTTTCTGCCGCAAACACACCCTTCATAAGGAAACGAAGTAAGGGTTTGGACTGGAGGAATTATCATGCCTGAAGCAACTACTCAAGAAAAGTCCAAGTCCCGGTTCAGCTTTAAGAAAATGGGTTCTGGGATCGCTAAGTTCTTCCGCGGTTATGCCAGCGAATTTAAAAAAATCGTATGGCCGACCCGCAAGCAGGTCATCAATCATACCTTGGTTACCATTGTAATGGTTATTGCCATTGGTATTTTTATTTGGTTGCTTGACTGGGGCCTGGGAGCCTTACTATCCTGGCTGCTTTCACTTAAAGGCTAAGGCCGGAAAGGCGTTGAGAGTACATGTCCGATTCTGCTAGATGGTATGTAGTCCATACGTTTTCCGGGTACGAAAACAAGGTAGCTACCAACCTTCGTACACTGGTGGAAAACCGTAAGCTTCACGATCTCATCCAAGAGATCCGAGTCCCGACCGAAATTGTCACAGAGATTAAGGACAATAAAAAGCGGGATGTGGAGCACAAGCTTTTTCCCGGATACGTATTGGTCAAGATGGTCATGACCGACGATAGCTGGTATGTGGTGCGCAATACCCGCGGCTGTACCGGATTTGTCGGGCCGGATTCCAAACCTATCCCATTGACCGAAGAAGAGGTCTTGGCACTGGGTGTTGAGAAAAAGGAAATCGTGGTCAACTACGCAGTGGGAGACAATGTCCGCATTATGGACGGGCCTTTGGAAGGCTTTATTGGTATTGTCGAGGAAATTAACGTGGAGCAGAACAATGTCCGCGTTACCATCTCTATGTTTGGCCGGGAAACGCCGGTTGAACTGGAGCTGGATCAAGTAGAACTAGTTCATGATTAATAGCCGCTGGTTCTAAAAGAATGGTAATATGCGTCCGAAAAGGGCGCTTATTATGCGCGCTTTTTTAGGCGCGCTGGGGAGCGACCCCTCCCCAGTGGGAGGAAAGCCAATAGGAGGTTTTCCGCCATTTACCACGTTACTATGGAGGTGCAAACAAATGGCTCAAAAGGTCACAGGTTACATTAAGTTGCAGATTCCGGCAGGGAAAGCCACTCCTGCCCCCCCTGTAGGTCCTGCGCTCGGCCAGCACGGTGTCAACATTATGGCGTTCACCAAAGAATTCAATGAACGCACCAAAGGCGAAGTGGGAATGATCATTCCGGTTATCATTACGGTTTATGCAGACCGTTCCTTCACCTTTGTTACCAAGACCCCGCCAGCAGCCGTTCTTATTAAGAAGGCCTGCAATATCGAAAGCGGTTCCGGCGTCCCCAACAAGACAAAGGTTGCCACCATTTCGAAGGAGCAGATCCGCAAAATCGCAGAGCATAAAATGCCCGACCTCAACGCTGCGAACATCGAGAGTGCTATGTCCATGATCGCTGGTACCGCTCGCAGCATGGGCGTCACGGTAGAAGAGTAAGACGCCCGGGTGGAAGGAACTTCATCCGCTATACCACTCAACAGGAGGAAACGCTAATGAAACACGGTAAGAAATATACAGATTCCGAGAAACTGATCGATAGACAGAAACTTTACGATCGGGACGAGGCTTTGGAGCTGGCCATTAAGACCGCCAAAGCCAAGTTTGATGAAACTCTGGAAGTTCATATTAAATTGGGTGTGGACAGCCGTCACGCTGACCAGCAGGTCCGCGGCGCTATTGTTCTCCCCAATGGCACTGGTAAATCGGTACGCGTTCTGGCTTTCTGCAAGGGCGATAACGTCCAGCTGGCTCAGGATGCAGGCGCTGACTACATCGGCGATATGGATACCGTCGCTAAGATCCAGGGCGAAGGCTGGATGGATTTTGACGTAGTAATCGCTACTCCCGACATGATGGGCGTTGTTGGCCGTCTGGGTAAGGTTCTCGGCCCCCGCGGTTTGATGCCTAACCCCAAGGCTGGTACTGTTACCCCTGATGTTGCTAAGGCTATTAAAGAAGCTAAGGCTGGTAAGATTGAGTACCGTTTGGATAAGACCAACATCATTCACTGCCCCATTGGTAAGATTTCCTTTGGTGTAGAGAAATTGGGCGAAAACTTTGAAGCTTTGGTTGGCGCTGTCGCAAAGGCAAAGCCGGCCGCTGCAAAG
The DNA here is from genome assembly GCA_937905915.1 of uncultured Eubacteriaceae bacterium. Lineage (GTDB taxonomy): Bacteria > Bacillota > Clostridia > Oscillospirales > Acutalibacteraceae > Solibaculum. The sequence continues at coordinate 3,296 of CALCVR010000231.1, read as the reverse complement.
GGCCAGTACATGAAGTCTTTGGTCATTGCTTCGACCATGGGCCCTGGTATCCGCCTCAATCCCAGCAAGTACTCCAACTAATTTACTGGGTCATCAAAACCTCCCAGACTTTCAAGTCTGGGAGGTTTTATTTTGCATTATTAACCATAATAATTATAAAATTTATGGGAATTAAATAAATTTATGGAACAAAATCCAAGCTCTGTCAAATAAAAAATGATTTATTTGGAAAGAAGAAAAGAATATTCTATTATCCTAGTATAAAGGTTGGTATTAGGCCTAAACAAAGGAAAAAGTTTGCGCACAATCAATAGATTTTACGCCAAAATATTTTTGTTTTTTGGATATTTGACTTTTTGTCTCGGAGGGAATATAATAAAGTCACGCCGGTAGCAAAGAAGATAGAAAATACTTCTTTTCCTACCTAGGGGGGCCGGCGGCAAAATGACAGAATAAAATGAAAAAATTTGACATTTTTAAGCAAAGGTTTCTTATACAAGCCAATGAGAGCCAGAGGGAACAGTCAAACCTGTGTAACCCAAAGGAAATGTCGATTGGACACGGAGGTTGTTTCTGGTATGAGAAAGAAAGTATTGTTAATTGGTAATAGCGATTTGGTTATCTACAATTTCCGCCGAGAACTGGTAGAACGCCTCCTGGAAGAAGGATATGAAGTACATATCGCCTTGCCTTATGGGAAAAAGGTTGATTATCTTAAAGAGTTAGGATGTCATTTTGTGGATATTCCTACCGATCGCCGTGGAACCAATCCGATCAAAGACTTTGTTCTCTTAAAAAAATACATTCAGTGTATGCGTAAGATCCGTCCAGATATCGTGCTGACATATACCATTAAACCCAATATATATGGCGGATTAGCTGCTCAGATTTTGGGGATTCCCTATGTTGCCAATATCACCGGATTGGGAAGTGCAGTGGAAAATCCAGGCCCAGTACAAAAGGTGACAGTGGGTCTTTATCGTCTTGCCTTCCGCAAAGTGGATTGCGTCTTTTTCCAGAACGAAGAAAACCGGCAATTTTTTGAAAAACGCCACATTGCTATGGGCAAGCATAAAATGCTCCCCGGATCGGGCGTGAATTTGGAACAGTTCCATGTGACAAAATATCCTTCGGACGATACTCTGGAATTCCTGTTTATGGCCCGTGTCATGAAGGAAAAGGGGATTGATGAGTATTTAGAGACGGCTAAGGTCATGCGGAAAAAGTATCCATATACTCGCTTCCATGTACTTGGTTTCTGTGAAGAGGAATACGAGCAAAAGCTAAAAGAACTAGAGGATCAGGGGATCATTCAATACCATGGCATGCAGCGGGACATCCGTCCCTTTGTGGAACAGAGTCATTGTACCATCCACCCCTCTTATTATCCGGAAGGAATGTCCAATGCCTGTTTGGAAACAGAGGCTTGTGGACGTCCGGTTATTACCACCACCCGAAGCGGATGCCGTGAGACAGTGGAGGATGGCCGTACCGGTTTTTTATTCGAGGCCAAGAAAATGGATCAGTTGTTTGACCGGGTGGAACAGTTTATCCAAATGTCCAATAAGGACCGGGAACGCATGGGGCTGAATGCTCGTCGCAGAGTGGAGAGAAAATTTGACCGCCGCATTGTGGTTGACAAGTATATGGATGAAATCCAACAGCTTACCGGTTTGACAAAGCAGCAAGTATTTGTTATGGAGGAAAGAGAAACAGTACGGGTAAGCGCTCGTTCTCAAGCTGAGAAAATAGAGGCTAAAGTTTAATTTACAAAGCTCATATTAAAATCAAAAGGGTTCATTCTTAACCGAAGAATGAACCCTTTTCTATCTAGTATAAAAATAATTAATTAGAGGAAGAACGCATTTCAAGAAGCGTATCCCAGATTTTCCGGGCGGCATCGTATTTGGAGAGTAGAGGGAGTTTTTCGATCCCACGGTCTGAAATCAAGGTGATGACATTGGTATCCACACCAAAACCAGCGCCTTCTTCCCGCAGACTGTTTGCACACATTAAATCAGCGTTTTTCTTTTTCCGCTTTGCTTGGGAATTGTCCAAAAGATCCTGGGTTTCCATGGAAAAGCCACAGATCAATTGTCCAGCTTTTTTGGAAAGTCCCACCGTCTGCAAAATATCAGGAGTCCGGGTCAATTCTAAAGTGGTATGATCAGAAGACTTTTTAATTTTTTGTTGAGATACACAAGCCGGACGGTAATCGGCTACAGCGGCGGCAAAAGCCAGCATCTCCTGCTGCCCGCTTACTTTGGTAACGGCGTCGAACATCTCTTGAGCGCTGTCCACATGAACCACATCCACAAAGGGAGGATCGGGCAACTGCTGGGACCCCGTCACCAGGGTGACATGGGCGCCCCGTCGGGCGGCGTTGACGGCCAGCTTATATCCCATTTTTCCCGAGGAATGGTTGGTCAAATAGCGCACAGGATCTAAAGACTCTCGAGTAGGACCGGCGGTGACCAAGACGTTTAGACCCGTCATATCCTTTTGTTCTGCCAGATGAAACAGCATGCATTGAAGGAGGTATTCCGGTTCCGGCATTTTACCAGCGCCTGTATCCCCACAGGCCAAATGGCCGTACGCAGGCTCAATGATGGTCCATCCATACTGGGCCAATTTTTTTAGATTATCCTGGGTTACAGGGTTTTCAAACATGGCGGTGTTCATGGCGGGGGCGATGAGCTTCTTACAGCGGCAGGCAAGCAGCGTACTGGTCAACATATCATCGGCTAAACCATGGCTTAATTTAGCGATTGTATTGGCCGACGCGGGGGCTACCAGCACGGCATCGGTCATTTGGGCGAGTTTAATATGAGGGACGCGATAATCTGTATTACGGTCAAAAGTATCGGTAAAACAACGCTGACCAGATACTCCTTCAAAGGTAATAGGAGACACGAATTGTGTGGCATTTTGCGTCAGGATAGGGTGGACAATGGCCCCCTGCTTTGTCAGCATACTAGCCAAAGCAGCAGCTTTGTAGGCGGCGATCCCACCGCATACGCCCAATAGAATATGTTTTCCAGATAACAACACAGGGCTCACCTCCGAAAAAGATAAAGGGATTGTTTTAAAAAGTATTTGAGATGGTTTTATTATAAAGGCATTGGCAAAAAATTGCAATCAGTTGATGCCGTTCTAGCAAAACAGGAATTGGTTTACCAAAAATTGTATTTATTGTTGATTTGAGAGAGGAAAATAAGGTATAATAAAAAAGATATGTTAGGTCTTTGTGGTTCTGGACCAAGAACGGTTCAGACAGATTATCCTTTTTAGCAAGC
>CALCVR010000230.1 GCA_937905915.1 uncultured Eubacteriaceae bacterium | reverse complement strand
CGGCTCCACCAATGAAAATTGCAGCGGTTCCGCTTTGGAACGCATGGCTTTGGAGCGGTATAGCCGTCCGGTCAGCTGCAAGGATCTGTTCCAACTTTATTATCAAGGGGATCCCATTGCTGTGGAGCTGGTGGAACAAAAATTTATTTTGGGTATGGCCCGTGCCATCGGGAACATCTCCTGCATTGTGGATCCCGATATCTTTGTCATCGGCGGCTCCATTGCCAACAAGGAACCTATCGTCTTTGACAAGATGTGCCAAAAGGCCAAGGAATTTGTCCCCTTCCCTCAATTTTTGCGCATCCGCCACGCCCAATTTGAGGACGACGCCGGCTTGATCGGCGCATCCCTTTTGGAGAATTAACAGAAAAATAAAAAACACTTTTTATAAATCAGGGAGGATCATCATGGAATTTCTTTTTGACAGCGCTAATCTAGAGGCCATCCGCACCTATAGTCAATGTTTTCCCATCACCGGCGTCACCAGCAATCCCAGCATCATCAAAGCGGAGGGGAGAATCGACTTCTTCCAGCACTTCAAGGCCATCCGTGAAATCATCGGCTTTGATAAGACACTGCACATCCAAGTGCTGGCCGAAACCTGTGAGGAGATCTTAAAGGAAGCAGATCTCATCCTCCAGCATGTGGACGACAAGGTGTTTATCAAGATCCCCACTACGGAAGAGGGGCTCAAGGCCATGCGCGCCCTCAAAGCCAAGGGCGTAGGCGTCACCGCCACCGCCATTTATTCCAAGATCCAGGGCTTTATGGCCATCGCCGCCGGTGCCGATTATATTGCCCCCTACTTTAACCGTATGGAAAATTTGGACATCGATCCCCGGGACGTCATCGCCGCCTTTGCCGAGATGATCGCCCGCACCGGCTCCTCCACCAAGATTTTGGCCGCCAGCTTTAAAAACATCGCCCAGGTAAACGATGCTCTGTTGGCAGGCGCCCACACCGCCACCGTCCAGCCTTCCCTGCTGCACGACGCCTTCTCTATGGCCGCCATCAAAAAGGCGGTGGACGACTTTGCCGGCGATTGGAAGGCCACCTTTGGGGATGCCTCCTTTGCCGACCTTGTAAAATAATTTGGTGATTTTAAAGCCTCTGTCTTTTGGGGACAGAGGCTTTTCTTTTGCCGTTTTTTCTCTTGCTTGCTCTAAAGTAGCAATGCTGGTATACTTATCCTATCAATTTCCTAGAGAGGATGTGGAAATATCATGGGTTCTCCAAAGCATCAGTTTACTCGGGAGGAACTAAAATACTTGAGCCTATTGGCTGAGAAATACCCTACCATCCAGGATGTGTGTACGGAAATTATCAATCTTCAAGCAACACTTAATCTTCCCAAAGGCACCGAGCATTTTATGAGCGATCTTCACGGTGAATACGAAGCCTTCTACCATATTCTCAACAATTGCTCCGGCGTCATCCGGGAGAAGGTGGATCTTCTGTTTTCCAATATTATGACTCCCAACGAGCGGTCGGAATTTTGCACCCTTATTTATTATCCGGAGCAAAAACTAGCCATGTTCCGTAAAGCGGTACACGACCCGATGGTCCGGGATGAATGGTACAAAACCACATTATACAGCCTCATTGATCTTTGCAAGCTGGTATCTTCTAAATACCCCCGGGCCAAAGTGCGGCGAGCCCTTCCGCCCGAATACAGCTACATCATTGACGAACTGCTCCACGCCCAGCCTGACGAGGACAACAATCAGCTTGTCTATCATCAAAAGATCATCGATACCATCCTCAGCATCGACAATGCCGAGGCCTTTATTGTGGCCTTGGCTACCCTCATCAAACGTCTGGCCGTGGACCGGCTCCACATTGTAGGGGATATCTTCGACCGGGGGCCCCGGGCCGACAGCATCATGGATATGCTGATGCAATACCATTCGGTGGACATCGAATGGGGCAATCACGACATTCTTTGGATGGGGGCGGCTTCCGGCAGCGAGGCCTGTATTGCTACAGTAGTAAAAAATAGCCTGGCCTATAAAAATTTTGCCTCCTTGGAAAATGGATACGGCATCAGCCTGCGTCCTCTTACCCTCTTTGCGGCCGATACCTATCCCGAAGAAACCGATCCGGCTAAGGCGGCGCTGTTGGCCATTTCCATCATTCTCTTTAAGCTGGAGGGGCAGATTATCAAACGCCATCCGGAGTACGATATGGAAGACCGACTTTTGCTGGACAAAATCGACTACTCTTTGGGGCAGATCCAGTTGGATGGGCAACTCTATCTGTTAAAGGATCCTCATTTTCCTACGGTGGATCCTCGTGATCCTTATATCCTAAGCGACGAGGAAACAGCCGTTATCCGAGGGCTCAAGCGGGCTTTCCAGGAAAGCGAACGGCTGCATCGTCACGTCCAGTTTCTCTATGCCAAAGGAAGTATGTACCGACGTTTTAATCACAATTTGTTGTTCCACGGCTGTATCCCCCTCAACGAAGACGGGACTCTGGCCACCGTTACCTTTGACGGCATGGAAATGAAAGGCCGGGCCTTTATGGATTATTCCGAACGCATGGCCCGCCAAGCCTATTTTGACAACAAAGGACTTCAAAAGCAAAAATGCTGCGACTACATGTGGTACCTGTGGTGCGGCAAGCTGTCCCCCCTCTTTGGCCGGGCTAAAATGACCACCTTTGAACGGCGGTATCTCTCCGACCCCGCCACTTGGGAGGAAAAAAAGAATCCCTACTACAGTCACTATAATTCCGAAGAAACCTGTTCCATGATCCTGCGGGAATTCGATTTGGACACCCCCTTCTCTCACATCATCAACGGCCATGTGCCCGTCCGGGCGGTAGAGGGAGAAAGCCCTGTTAAGGCAAACGGCCGATTGGTCGTCATCGACGGTGGATTCTGCAAGGCCTATCAGCCTACCACCGGCATCGCCGGATATACCCTTATCTACAATTCTCACGGCATGCGCATTATGTCCCACCAATCTTTTACATCCACTGAAAAAGCCATCGGCGAGAACGTGGATATCCGTTCCCACTCCGACGTATTTGAAACCGAAATTGCCCGCGTCATGGTCATGGATACCGATCACGGCAATCGCGTCAGCAATAAGATTTATGACCTTACCCTTTTGCTTTTAGCCTATCGCCAAGGCGTACTCATCCCGGAACTTCCAAAAGCCCAAGGATATCATATCCCGCTGCCGTTGGACAGCGATTTAATCGATTAAAAATGATCCCATAAAAGGGATGATATTGGGGATTTTTCTACCTAGTATCATCCCTTTTTGTTTTGTCCAGGGTGGCCGGTTCATTTTGGCCGGTTTCATGCATAAGCATAAGAAGAATGCTTTGCCAAGGCGGTTCTTTGCTTTGGTATTATTCTTTGTGTCGAGGGGAGAATGATCCATGATAGATCGTGAAGAAACCAGTTCATTTCATGAAATGATTGAGCGATACAATCGTCAGATTCAGGAAGCCAGACACCATCCTCCTGTTTCGCGGCCATCGCCTTGTGCCAGTCCAAAACCGGAGGAACCTCCGTGTCCTCCAGCTCCCATTCCACCTTGCCCTCCTGCAAAACCGGAACCCTATCGGGAATCCATTTCAGCGCCTTCTAGGCATCTCCATCGCCCTTCTTCACCTCAGCCG
>CALCVR010000229.1 GCA_937905915.1 uncultured Eubacteriaceae bacterium | reverse complement strand
ACTCCTTGCCTGCTAAATCCGGCATTTCGTCTCCCTTAGGGCCTAAGCTGATGATAACCTTCACCTGCTGATGCTTGGGAACATTGGTGCCCTCGGACGGCGACTGCTCTACAATCTCATCCTTAGGAGCGTCGTCGTAACGGGTGGTTTCCTGGACAATTTCAAAATCAGGATACTGGCTCTTTGCTTGCTCCAAGGTCATACCGATGAGAGAAGGCATATCCACTGTGGATTTTTCACTGCTGTTGAACCATCCGGTCCACCAGCCCACCAACAGGATAAAGGCTACAATAAACAATACCACGCCAAAGGCAATACCAGCCAGCATAGGAATCGCATTTGACTTCTTTTTCTTTGGTTCAGGCTTTGGCTGGGGGGATTCTGCAGACTTGATTTTATTCATGGAGTCAACCACCCTTGTGGGAGTCTCATCCACAAAATATTTATAGGCAAAATGGATACTAGGATCCCGTTTAAACTCATCGATATCCTTGAGCATCTCGGCGGCCGACTGGTACCGTTGGGCCGGGTTCTTCTGCATGGCCCTTATGGTAATCTGCTCCAAGCCCTCGGGGATATCGGGATTGATTTCCCTGGGCATCTTGGGAGTGGACTGCATCTGCATGATGGCCACCGACACAGCGCTGTCGGCCTCAAAGGGAAGACGACCGGTCAGCATCTCATATAGCATAATGCCAACCGAATACAGATCGGTCTTCTCATCGGTGATTTCACCGCTTGCCTGTTCAGGGCTGATGTAATGCACCGAACCGATGGCCTGTTCGCTGTTAAAGGTATGAGAGGTGTTGCGGGAGAAGCGTGCGATGCCAAAGTCAGTCACCTTGATGGTGCCGTCGGCCAGCAACATAATATTTTGGGGCTTAATATCCCGGTGAATGATCCCTTTGTCATGGGCATGCTGGAGAGCCCTGAGAATCTGGACGGTGAAATGCACCGCGTCCTTCCACTGGACCACCTTTTGCTGCTCGATGTACTCCTTGAGGGTAATACCGTCGATGTATTCCATGACGATGTACTCAATGCGGTCGCCAAAGCTGACGTCGTACACCTTGACAATGTTGGGATGATCCAGCACTGCAATGGCTTTACACTCATTCTTAAAACGGCGGCGGAATTCTTCATTGCCCATATATTCGCTTTTGAGCACCTTGATGGCCACGATGCGGTCGTCCATCAGGTCATGGGCTTTGTATACCACCGCCATGCCGCCGACGCCGACGGTCTCTAGGATTTCGTAACGGCCGTCCAGCCGTTTTCCAATGTATTTATCCAAACCAATCACTCCTGCAATGATGCCAGAGCCAGCACTGCGACGGTAATATTGTCGCTGCCGCCTCGGTTGTTTGCTTCCCTCACAAGTCGGTCACAAAGGTCTCTTAGTCCCTTTTGCGCCTCTTGCAATATCTCATCGGCCTCCAGATAATTGGAAAGGCCGTCGGTACAGAGGATCAGCACATCGCCGTCCTGGACAGAAACTTCACAGTAGTCCATCTCCACCTCATGATCCACCCCAAGCGCACGGGTGATCATATGCTTATTGGGATGGGTACGGGCCTGGCTTTGGGTGAGTTCGCCAGCCTCCACCATTTCCTGGACAATGGAATGATCCCGTGTGACTTGGGAAATGGCGTCCTTTGAAATTAAGTAGGCCCGGCTGTCGCCTGCATGGGCAATATAGGCGGTATCCCCTTCCACTACCACCACGGTGGCGGTGGTTCCCATACCACGTAAGCCGTCGATGTCACAGGAGGTTTCAAAGATGCTCATATTGGCAGCGTCAAAAGCTACCTCCAGCATATTGCGGATGGATTTTCCCCCCATCCCTGGGCGGTAAGAGGATGCAATCTGGCTGCTGATGAGATCCACCGCCAGGGCACTGGCCACATTGCCGCCCTGAGCGCCGCCCATGCCGTCGCACACTACTGCCCAAGCGCCGTTCGGCAGATATCCTACCGCGCAGTCGTCCTGGTTTGTATGCCGCACCAAACCTACATCGCTCTTCATAAAAATTTGCAAGGCTTCTCCTCCTTTCACACACAGCGGCCACGCAATTGGCCGCAGGATGCGTCGATATCGCCGCCCAGGCTCCGCCGGACAGTAACATTCAGCCCTGCTTGTGTCAAAATCTCAGCAAAGCGTTCCAAACGCTGCCGGCTGCTGCGCCGGTAGTCGTTTTCCCGCACTTCATTGGCTGGAATAAGGTTAATATGGCAAAGCATGCCCTTGAGCTTCCCTGCAAGCTCCAAAGCACATGCGTCGCTGTCGTTGACGCCGTTTATCATGGCGTACTCAAAAGAGATGCGCCGGCCGGTTACAGCGATATACTGCCGGCAGGACCCCAAGAGCTCATCCACCTTCCACTTGTGATTGACGGGCATCAGCTCATCCCGGATCTTATCGTTTGGCGCATGCAGGGATACAGATAAAGTCAACTGCAACTTCTCTTCCCGCAGGCGGTCGATTTGATCCACCAGCCCGCAGGTGGAGAGGGAAATATGCCGCATTCCAATGTTAAGGCCGTCGGGCGACGAGACCTTCTTTAAAAAGTCCAGCACCTCATCGTAATTGTCCAGCGGCTCCCCCATCCCCATGAGGACCACATGGGAAATTCGTTTTCCCGTATCCCTCTGGGCGGCGTGGATTTCCCCTAACATTTCATAGCTTTTTAGGTTGCGCCGGTACCCTCCTAACCCGGTAGCGCAAAAGGCGCAGCCCATCTTACATCCCGCCTGGGTGGAGATGCACAACGAGCATCCGTAGTGATACACCATAAACACCGCTTCAATCAGCTGGCCGTCCTCCAGCTCGAAGACATATTTAACCGTTTCATCCTGCCGGGACGTCCATTTTTGCCGGATGCGCACCGACGGAATATCGTAATCATTGACCAACCGTTCCCGCACGGCCTTAGGAAGATTCGTCATTTCCTCAAAGGAGTTGACCCCCTTTTGCAGCCATGCCTTCACTTGCTTGGCGCGAAAGGCCGGCTGGCCCAAATCGGCCATGACGCCTTTCAATTGTTCATCGGTCAATGCCGTGATGTCAATTTTTTGCATGGACTCCTCCATGAGTTTTTTTCACAAAGCACGCCACAAAAAAGCCGTCGCTGCCCGAGCGATGGGGCATTAAGGTGGCCATTCCTTTTCCTGCATCCTGTTCCCGCACCATGGATGAGGGGATTTTTACCGGCTCCAGACTAAATTCATCGTGCTCTTTTAAGAATCGCTCTACCACCTGCTCATTCTCAGCGGGATGCAGGGTACATGTAGAGTATACCAATTTTCCACCAGGTTTAACCATCTGGCAGGAAAAACTTAGAATATTATATTGCAAATTGGGTAGATTTTCAAGGAATTTCAAGGATTTATACCGGATCTCCGGCTTCCGGCCGATGACACCCAGTCCTGAACAGGGCACATCGCACAGAACCCGGTCGGCTAAAATCCCCGTCTGATCCGGGGTATTGGCATCCCTTACCGCCGTCTTTACATGGGTAAGCCCCAGCCTTTCGGCGCCGTTTTGCATCAATTTAACGCGGTGTTCATGAAGGTCAAAGGCATACACCATGCCCTCGTTCTGCATTCTTTCCGCCAGGGTAAAGGCCTTGCCGCCAGGAGCAGCGCATACATCCACTACCGTCTCCCCTCTCTGGGGGTCCACTACCATGCAGCACAACTGAGACGCCAGATCCTGCACGTGGAAAAGGCCTTCCTCGAAGGCTTTGAGTCTTTCCACACTGCCGCCCATTTTAAGTTCCACCGCTCCCGGAACCAGCGGGACTTCTTTTGCCTCTATACCGTCCTGCCTGAGCTGTTCCACCAATTGTTGGGCCGTCACTTTGAAGGTATTGGCCCTCACATAGGTGGGGCGGGGCTGTTGAAAAGCTTCCAGCATCCGGACGGTATCCTCCCGGCCATAGCTTCCAAGCCACAGTTCCACAAGCTCTTCTGGCACAGAATACCGCACCGAGAGAAACCGGACAGGCTCTTTTTTCTCATCCGGCCACTTCACATCCCCCTGACGCAGCGCAGCACGCAGCACGGCGTTTACAAATCCGCCGGCCGACGTCTGCCGGAATTTGCGCGTCAGCTTGACAGCCTGATCCACTGCCGCAGAATCCGGGATGCGTTCTAAGTACCGGATTTGGTAGACGGCTGTGCGCAAAATATTCAAAACCTGGGGGGATAGTTTGCGGATGGGTTTGCTGGAATGGTTGGAAATTATGTAGTCTAAGGTGATCTTCCGCTCTAAGACGCCGTAAAACAGGGTGGAAAACAGAGCGGCGTCCCGGCGGTCCAACCGATATTTTTGCAGCATGGAGTCCAGGATGAGGTTGCTATACCCCTCCTGTTCCTCCAATTTGATTAGGGCTTCCACTACCAGCTTACGGGGATTTGCTTTTTGCTCAGTCATCACGGCGGCTCCCCCTTGTAAGAAGCAAAAGACGCAACAGATGGGCAAAGCTGACGATAACGGCAGCCACATACGTCATAGCCGCAGCTGTCAAAACACTGCGGGCCCCTTTCAGCTCCTGGCCGGACAGCATACCGGAACTGCCCAAAATAGCCATGGCCCGGCTGCTTGCATTAAATTCCACCGGTAACGTAACAAGTTGAAACACCAATGTGGAGCAAAACAAAAGAATGCCGATGTTAATGAGAAAAGAATAAGAAAAAATGATTCCAAACAGCACCAGAGGCCAGGACAACGCCGAACCAAAGTTGACCACCGGCACAATGGCGTTTCGAATCCGGATAGGCGTGTATCCGACTGCATGCTGTACGGCATGCCCCGCTTCGTGAGCGGCCACCCCTACCGCTGCGATGGACGAGCTGTTATAGACGCTGTCCGACAGCCGGATCACCATGGCCTTGGGATCAAAGTGATCGGTGAGATTGCCTCCCACCCGTTCCACCCTTACGTTGGTGATGCCGTTGTCCTGTAGGATGCGGGCAGCCGCTTGGGCACCCGTCAACCCGCGGTAGTTTCCCACTTGGCTATATTTATGAAATGTAGTTTTAACCCTCACCTGCGCCAGCAAAGAGAGCAGAATAGCCGGAATCACTAAAACAATATAATAGGGATCAATGTAGAAATATGGCATAAAGGTTCCCCTTTCCACGTCGCTGCGTTTGTCATGTTCTAGGGCTTATCTGCCCAGCACCATCCCTATTTTGACCGGATGGCCCCGCAAAAATGCATCGGCGGGCATGCGTTTGCCACCTTCGTACTGCACTTCCAGAAGTTTTAACCCTTTTCCATCGCCGCATGCAATTGTCAGGGGATTTACCTTTGCAATCTCGCCGGGTTCTCCTTTACAGGATCCGTCTACCATAGAAGCGTGCACCTTTAAAGTCTTCCCCTCCAGTAGCGTTGTGGCGGTGGGCCAGGGAGACAATCCCCGGATTTGATTGTGAATCTCCTGTGCCTCTTTGGTCCAGTCGATGGGGCACATGGATTTGCTCAGCATAGAGGCATAAGTGGATAAGCTGTCATCCTGCTTCTGCGGGACAATATTCCCCTTTTGGATGCGTTCTACCGTTTCCACCAATAGGTTAGCCCCCATCCCCATCAGACGATCGTGAAGCTGTCCAGCCGTCTCCTGGGGATCAATAGGGGTGCTGCATTTGAGAAGCATATCGCCGGTATCCAGCCCCTCAGCCATCTGCATGGTGGTGACGCCGGTTTCCTTGTCTCCCATAAGGATGCTCCACTGGATGGGCGCCGCTCCACGATGCCGGGGCAATAGGGAGGCGTGGACATTAATACATCCATAAC
>CALCVR010000228.1 GCA_937905915.1 uncultured Eubacteriaceae bacterium | reverse complement strand
AATGGCGCCTTTTCCCGTTTGGCATATCGCGCGGCTGCCTGGTTGGCGCAAATCATCAGCTGCTCAATCATCTGCTCGGCAAGGCCCTGTTCCCGAGGCTGGATATCCTGTACCCTTCCCTCTTGATCTAAGACAAACTTGCATTCACTAGATGGGAAATCCATAGACCCCCTCGCCTTGGCTTTCTCCTTGAGGATGTTGGACAATTCCGCCATAACCAGCAGGGTATCGGCCATGGGCTTATACTTGGTTTTGACCGCATCGCTGGCAGTACCGGCAAAAAGATCGTTGACCTCGCTGTAAACCCCCCGTACCTTGGAACGGATGATGCTTTTGACAAAGTCGCAGGAAATAAAGTCCCCCTTGCTGTCCAATTCAATCAGCGCCGAAACGGTGAGTTTATCGCTCCCGGCATCCAGAGAACATACGCCGTTGGACAGTTCTGTCGGCAGCATGGGGATGACCCGATCGGCAAAGTAAACCGAGGTACCTCGTTTTAAGGCCTCCTGATCCAGAGTGGATCCCATGGGGACATAGTGGGATACATCGGCAATGTGGACCCCTAAGCTGTAGCCCTTCATGGTACGGCACACCGATACAGCGTCGTCTAAATCCTTGGCGTCCGGGCCATCGATGGTGAAGATGGCCTGATCCCTCAGGTCGCGGCGATCGACGAGGTCCTCTTCCCGGATGCCCTGGTCGGCCATATTGCGGGCCTCCACCTGGACTTCCGGTGGAAACGCCGCGGGAATGCCCTCCATATCCACAATGGAGTCGGCGCACACCTTAGCGCTCTGCGCGCTGCCGTAGGAACGCACCACCCGTGCAGTAGCCTTTTTCCCCTCTTTATCATAGCTTAAAGCCACCCGGACTTTGCTTCCCTCCGCCGCCTTGGCCTTTTTAGAGGGCACGAGTTTAATGTTATATCGCACGCCGGCGTCGGGCGAGATCTCCAGTTTACGGCCGTTTTTGACCAGACGGCCGGTGATCTCCCGCTTTCCCTTCCGGACGATGAATTCCACACTGCCCTCTAGGCCTTTGAGAGATGGCCTGACCTTTAAAAGTACCAGATCTCCGGGAAGAGCCTGGTTCAGATGCCTGCCTGGAATGAACACATCCCCCTTCTCCTGGGACCGTGCAAAGGCAAATCCCGCTGAAAGGGATAAAATCCGGGCCGGGACAAGGCCTGCCGCCTTTGTGGCTATCAGCTTGTGTTTCTGGGTCACTAGGATCTGTCCCTCTTCCACCAGTCCGTCCAACGCCTTTTTGAGAAGGACAGGATTTTCCTGCTCCAATTTGGCGAGGTGAAAAAGCTCCCTACGAGACATAGCGCGCCCTTCTCGCTCTAGACACGCCAGTAAAATGGACTGTATTTGCATAAAATGCTCCTTTTTATTACTATGATCTTACAACTGTCGAATTTGGAGGAAGGCCGCCATCCCACCCCTTTGGCCGTGGGATGCCCGATGGGAAAAAAGCTGATCCGAATTGCAGCAAGTGCAAAGCTCCGCCATCTGGATGTGTTGAGGCAATACACCTGCGTCCAACAGGATCTGGCGATTGATATTCCACAAATCCAGCTTATATTTCCCTTTGCCGGTCTCAGGCATCCATTTAGCGCCGTCTTTCAGGCCCAAGGCGGCAAACTGCCGGTAAACCGGCTCGTCCACCTCGTAGCAACAAGGGCCGATGGAAGGGCCGACAGCGGCCAAAATATCCTCTGGGCGGCACCCAAACGTCTCCTGCATCTTTTGAACGGTGACTTCTCCAATACGTCCTACTGTCCCTCTCCACCCCGCATGGGTCAAGGCTACCACACGTTTCTCAGGGTCCACAAAGAAGAGCGGAACGCAATCGGCATAATAAGTCACCAATGTAATACCCGGTTCGGCGGTGATGACGGCATCTACACTTTTGTAATCCTTGGGCCGCCAGATGCCTTTTCCTTTATCCTCCGCCGTCACGATGCGGACATTGGTGTGATGATCCTGATCCGACGCTACCAATCCATCGGGATCAAATCCATTGGCAGCGCAAATACGGCGATAATTTTCTTTGACGTTTTCATCGCTGTCACCCCGGCCAAAACTCAGGTTCATGGAGGAAAAAATACCCTGGCTCACGCCACCCAATCGCGTGGAAAAAGCATGGGCAACACCGTTCACTTCCTCCAGCATGGGAAAGTGGAGAGTCACCACACCATCTTTCTCTTTTATCATCATATTGGATTGCTGCAAAGCCATTCCCATTCCTCCTTTGAACCATTTGTTCTTTTTAGTATATCACACCCCAATACATTTTACAAGTTTTACAATTAATTCATCAAAATTATATCAAAATAGATAAAATCCTCCTTTTAGCTGAAAAACAGGGAAACGGTAATGGCACTGACAATCATGCTGGCGATATCGGCTGTCAATGCCGCCGGAATGGCATGCCGCGTCTTCTTGATGCCTACCGCTCCAAAATAAGCGGTAATGGCGTAGAAAGTGGTTTCTGTGGATCCCATCATAACCGATGCTACCCGTCCGGCCATGGAATCCGGCCCGTTTTCTCGGATGATATTCTCTAGAATAGCCAAGGACCCGCTTCCTGAAATGGGGCGTAAAATGGCGAGGGGCATGACCTGTTCGGGAAGATGAAGAAAATCGGCTATCGGTTTGAGTCCATAAATCAAAACATCCAGGCCACCCGACGCCTGAAACATGGCTACCGCCGTCAGAAGCCCCACCATAGTGGGAACCAGGCGGGCTGTGGTATCCAGCCCTTCCCTGGCGCCTTCTACAAAGGTTTCAAACACAGGCACTTTACGTACCAAACCCAATAACAGAATTCCACCTACAAAAATGGGTAAAAAGTAGTTGGCAATCTGGCCCATGGATTCTCCTCATCCTTTCCCGCAAAACGCCTCTATTTCTTCCGCTGTAGTAGCTTTGCCACTAGGATGCCTACAACCAGTCCTGTGAGACTTGTAATCCATACCGCAGGCAAAATATCCATAGGAGTTTGGGCTCCGTATTTGCCTCGTATCACGGCGATGGTAGTGGGGATCAATTGGATGGACGCGGTATTGAGCACTACAAATAAAACCATCCAATTGGTGGCCCGTTGTTTTTCCGGATTGTTTTTCTGCATCTCCTTCATGGCGTGAAGGCCCAAGGGGGTAGCGGCATTGCCCAACCCCAACAGATTAGCCGTCATATTCATGGAGATAGCCTTGCCTGCCGAGCTTTTAGGATCCATCCCCCGGAAAATCCATTTGGTGATGGGACTTAAAATCCTGCTGATGATCGAGGTAAGCCCTCCCTTTTCCGCAATGCGCATCAGCCCGCTCCACAGGCACATGGCCCCCAGCAACACCAGCATCAATTGGACGGCATTGCTTCCTCCCTCCATCACCGCTTGGGATACCTCCCCCATCCTGCCGTTTAGAATGCCAAATAAGATGGACAAAATCATCATACCTGCCCAGATGTAATTCAAGATCCGTCACCTGCCCTACTCTCTTCCCTTCATTTGTATGCACTATCCAGGGAGGGGTAGTACCATCTTCCTTTTTGAATAAATGACTACGAAGCATCATAATTCGACATTTTTTGGAGAAGCGTTATGAATTATGGTCATCATTCGTGCAATTTGCTGTATTTTTTTGATTTATCTGCTTAAAATCTGAAAAAGAATGTTTTTATCGACGAATTACCTTTTTTTTCCTTTCTATCATTGACAAGTCTGGAAATATTTATTATTATTGTAAGTAATGATCCAATTATGTTTTTTCTTGGTGAATTCAACATCTGTTTTTTCTATTATGGTGAAAATAATGTTAGGAGGAGTTTATTTATGAAATCAACTGGTA
>CALCVR010000227.1 GCA_937905915.1 uncultured Eubacteriaceae bacterium | reverse complement strand
TATCCCATTTGGACAAAAAGATTCCTATATTTCATCCTTTGGGAAAAGGAAGGGCGCTTTCAAAAAACTTAGGATGCATAGGTGATTTTTTTCTTTTTACCACATATACATAACAGAGAATCTCATCATGTAGATAGAGGAGGATGCAGGGATTGGATCACAATGACAATGTAAATAGCCTGATCGAACAATATAAAAAAGACCTTTTAAGGTATCGTCAAAGAAGCCGGCCATTTCATGAGCCGGTGTTGGCTCCCACACAATCCGAACCGATGGGTTCCATACCGGATTCTAAATCGCAGACATCAACCTCTCCAAGCCAAAACACTTCGTCCAATTGGGAACAGGAAGCGGTTCCAGCCCAATCGCCGCCCCAATCGGGCTCAACGACTTCACCTTCTCAGTATCAAACCCCTCAGGATTTAGATCCCGCTTCCCCGGAACCGGCTGACAATCTTCCACCCACGGTGATGGGGAATCCGTCTCAAGAGACAGGGACGGGATATCTGAGGATAGAGGTCACAACAGCGCGGCAGGCCGTGCCGGTGGAAGGCGCTTACGTCGTTGTCCGGCAGATGGGGGATGGGGATGTAAACTTAGAACGCGTGATGCGCACTGACAGCGAAGGGAAAACAGCAACCATTTCCCTTCCTACTGTCCCGGCATCCCTTTCGATGCATCCCGGGACGCCCCATCCATATACGGAATATAGCGTCCAAGTGGATATGCCGGGTTATATTAGTGTTCGCGATTTTAACATTCCCATTTATGACGGCATTGTGGCCATTCAGCCGGTGGAACTTTCTCCTTTGCCGGAGGGGGATACAGACGGCGCCACCCAGGACATTTATGAGTCTGCCCCCCTTGATTTGTAATTGCTATAATGCGGCTTAAAAATAGGTGGGAAAGGAGAGAGATTTTATGGCAGAACCCTATATCCCGCAGTATATTACCGTCCACTTGGGACCTCCAGGATCCACTGCACAGAATGTCACCGTAACCTTCCCGGACTACATCAAAAATGTAGCGTCCAGTGAAATTTTTCCGACCTGGCCGGAGAACGCTATCCGCGCCAATATTTATGCTCAGATTTCCTTTGCCCTCAACCGTTTTTACACCGAATGGTATCCCAGCCAAGGATATGATTTTGATATTACCAATTCCACCGCCTACGATCAATCATTTGTTGCAGGCCGGGATGTTTTTGAAAATATCAGCCAAATTGTGGACGATATTTTCAATAATTATGTCCAACGTCAAGGCAGTGTAGAACCTCTATTTACCCAATACTGCAATGGCACCACCGTCACCTGCGACGGACTCTCCCAGTGGGGGACCGTAACCTTAGCGGAACAGGGGTATACCCCTTATGAAATCCTTCAGCATTATTATGGCGACGATATCAATATTGTCCAGAATGCCCCTGTCCGGTTGCCTACTCCGTCTTATCCGGGACGCCCACTCCGCTTAGGGGATGGAGGCAACGATGTTCGCACCATTCAAATCCAGCTCAACCGCATCTCCAACAATTACCCGCGTATTCCTAAAATTACGCCGGTAGACGGTGTCTTTGGCAAGAGTACTGAGGATGCGGTAAAAGAATTCCAACGGATCTTTAATCTGACGCCCGACGGCATTGTGGGACAGGGCACGTGGTATCGAATTTCGTATATTTTTGCCAGCGTGAAACGTTTGGCCGAATTGGATTCCGAGGGTCTGGCATTGGAAGAAGTATCTCAACAATACCCCGGCATTCTCCGCAAGGGAGACACTGGCGACCCGGTCCGGGTGATGCAATATTATCTGGCGGTCATCGGAAACTTTTATGAAACCGTGCCGCCTATTCAAGTCACAGGAACCTTTGACCAAGCTACGGAAGATGCCGTCATTGCATTCCAAAAGACATATGGACTCAATCCAGACGGCATCGTGGGACGAGAGACATGGAATGATATGTACCGGGCCTATCGAGGGATTGTGGAATCCAATGAATTCATCGCCGGCGGCCAGCCGTTGTTTTCCGGTACCGTATTGTCTTTGGGCTCCACTGGAGATGACGTGCGTCAGGTACAGCGTTATTTGACAGCCCTTTCCGAAGTATTTCCAGAGGTCCCAGCCGTCCCTGAAACCGGGCTTTATGGACCGCAAACCCAAAACGCCGTCATTCAGTTTCAAAATCGATTCAACATTACCCCTAGCGGTGTCGTAGGTCCCATCACTTGGGGACTATTGGCCAGCCTTTATTCTGATATCCAAAGCGGAGAACGAAGGGAATCCAATCAATTTCCCGGATATGAATTGCAGGAGGAGGGATAACCGTGGCGCAAGAACCTTTTGCCAACAGGGCAGCCGATGTGTACGAACTGCAAGGCTTTTTACGAGCCATCGCCCGCGTAGATCCCAAGATCCCATTGATTGCTTTAGACGGCGTATTTGGGCCGGAGACGGCTGGGGCGGTATCGGCATTTCAAAAGGAATATGGGTTACCCGTCACTGGAACCGTGGATTTTGCAACCTGGACTGCCATCTTAAACCAATACAAAAAGGACAGTTTGCAAGGTTCATCTCCCCAGCCTATTTTTCCATTTCCCTCTCCACAGTATATGGCAAAGCCAGGGGATAAGGGGGATCTGATCTATATCATCCAAATTCTGCTGGATACCATACAGGTTGGGTTTCTTAACTTGTATTCCGGGGGATTTACCGGTGTCTACGATGAAAAAACCAAACAGGCGGTAGAAGCTGTTCAAAAAGGGGCGGGTTTGGATCCCACTGGATCGGTGGATCGGATCACATGGGATATTTTAGCCCGGGCTTATAACCGCCGTATTCATCCCAGGCTCTAAAAAATCTACGTTACAAAGAAACAGAAAAAGGCGCGTCTTAATCCCTTCTTTCCCCAAACCGTTGAAAGGACTAAAACGCGCCTATCTTTTTGCCTATTTGTCAAACTTCATGGAAATATCCAATGCTTTCACCGAATGGGTCAAAGCGCCGATAGAGATAATATCCACGCCAGTTTCTGCCACTGTCCGGAGGGTCTCGCTGGTAATGCCGCCTGAAGCCTCCAGAAGGGCTTTGCCGTCGGCCATTTTGACTGCTTTCGACATGGCGTCACAGTCCATGTTGTCCAGCATAATGATATCGGCGCCGGCATTCAAAGCCTCCTGCACCTCGTCAAGATTGCGGGTTTCCACCTCGATGTTGACCATATGCCCTACCTTGGGGCGAAGCGCCTGGATGGCGGCGGTAATACCGCCTGCGGCATCAATGTGATTGTCCTTGAGCATGGCGCCGTCCGATAGGTTGTAGCGATGATTGCGGCCGCCTCCTACCGTAACGGCGTATTTCTGAAGGGGACGAAGTCCAGGCAAAGTCTTGCGTGTATCTACGATGCTGGCATTGGTTCCCCTTACAATAGCCACCGCCTGAGCTGTAGCGGTAGCCACACCCGACATATGCTGCAATAAATTGAGGGCCGTCCGTTCAGCTTTGAGCAGCTCACGGGTTTTCCCAGTCATGACAGCGATGACATCGCCAACTTGTAAGGTATCGCCCTCTTGTTTGCGAAGCTCATAGGAAAAAGAATGGTCTAGCAGCTCAAAAACCCGCATGGCCACTTCAATGCCGCACAAGATACCGTCCGCTTTGGCCATAAGATATACTTGAGAACGCTGATCCGCAGGGATCATATAATCGGATGTGGTGTCAATATAATTAATGTCCTCATTAAGAGCTCGTTTAATCAAGTCGTCTACGTAAAACTGGGGCAACATCATGGCTTATTAACCTCCTCAAGAATAATCATGGCGATGGTGGTAATGTTTTTTGTCTCAATAAAATCAGGGGTGACGGCATAGTGGCCTTTTTCCAGCATCGTGAGGATGTTATGTACTCGTTTCATTCCCTCCCGTGCCGCCACAGGATTGGGCACTACAAAATGGGCGCTTTGCATGATGTCCCGCACTTGGGTGCGAAGCCCTGAGGGAAGATGAATGCCGTCAAGGGACAGTTCTTCCCCTTTGGCAAGCGCCGGATGAGGTTCTGCTTTCATGCGGTTTAAGATATGGCGGGCAGCCCGGCGGGAAAAAACCAAAGCTTCTAAAAGGGAATTGGAAGCCAGCCGATTGTTTCCATGGACGCCGGTGTGAGAGCATTCGCCGCAGGCATACAGCCGGTCGATGGAGGACTGGCTGTCCAGATCCACATGAATGCCTCCCATAAGATAATGCTGGCAGGGGAAGACCGGGATCCAATCCTTTGTAATGTCGATTCCCTCTTCCAAACAACGGCCATAAATAGTGGGGAAGCGGTTTTTCAGGTAATCCTCACCTTTGAAGGAAATATCCAGGTAGAAGTTATTGCTGCCCACCCGGCGGGCTTCCTTCATAATAGAACGGGACACCACATCCCTGGGAGCTAGCTCCAGACGCGGATCGTATCGGTCCATGAAACGATCCCCTTCGTTGTTGAGCAAAACAGCGCCCTCTCCGCGCACGGATTCGGAGATCAGGAACCGTTCCCGGTTCTGTTTGGCGGCGAATGCAGTGGGATGAAATTGAACCAGATGGAGGTCCGTAATCTTAGCGCCCATCCGATAAGCTAAAGCGATGCCATCCCCGGTGGCGATGGCAGAATTGGTGGTATACTGATACACCCGTCCGATGCCGCCGGTGGCTAAGATACAGTAATTGGCCGACACCTGGATGCATTGGCTATCCTTTAAAACATAAGCCAAGAAACCATTTTCCACTTGTTTGAGATCGGCCAGCATGCAGTGCTCCCCAATGTCCACATTATCCTTGGCCTTGACCGCCAGGATCAATTTTTCCATCATTTCCCGTCCGGTGGAATCCTTGTGATGGAGAATGCGCCGCCTAGAGTGCCCGCCTTCCAAAGTGAGCTGGAGACCGCCGGATTCATCCCGGTCGAAATCGACGCCGATGTCCAAAAGATCCAGCACATTTTCCGCGCCTTCGTTTACCAGAACCTCTAAAGCAGCAGGGTTGTTTTGATTGCCTCCGGCAACCATAGTATCCTTGATGTGGAGCTGG
>CALCVR010000226.1 GCA_937905915.1 uncultured Eubacteriaceae bacterium | reverse complement strand
TAACCTTATGGCTTTCCCTACCCCCTTTATTGTTTGACCCCATCCCCTTAAACAAAGGGGATGGATGAAGAAAAAGAAAGTAAAAGGAGGATTTTTGTATGAGTTTCCCTGTCGTCATCCTGATCTGCATCATTGCTCTGGTACTTTTTAGCCTACTGCTTGCACTGCTCTCCCGCTATCGCAAATGTCCTTCCGACAAAGTCATGGTCATCTATGGTAAAATCGGCTCGGATCACAACGGCCAGCAGCGTTCGGCCAAGTGCCTTCACGGCGGCGCCGCCTTTGTCATCCCCATCATCCAATCCTATCAGTATCTGGACCTGACCCCCATCTCCATCAATGTGGACTTGACCAACGCCCTTTCCCGGCAAAATATCCGTGTAGACGTCCCCTCCCGCTTCACGGTGGGTATCTCCACCGAACCGGGCATCATGCAAAATGCCGCCGAACGTCTCCTAGGCCTCAAGCTCCAGGAGATCCAGGAGCTGGCTAAGGATATCATCTTCGGCCAGCTGCGTTTGGTCATCGCTACGATGGATATTGAAGAAATCAACACCGACCGGGATAAATTCCTAGCCGCTGTATCCAGCAATGTGGAAATCGAATTGAAAAAGATCGGCCTTCGTCTCATCAACGTAAACGTCACCGACATCAACGACGAGTCGGGTTATATCGACGCCTTGGGAAAAGAAGCTGCGGCTAAGGCCATCAACGACGCCAAAAAGAGCGTGGCTGAAAAGGATCGCGACGGTTCCATCGGCCAGGCAAACGCCCAACGGGATCAGCGCATTCAAGTGGCTGCCGCCAATGCCACCGCTATTGAGGGCGAAAACGCTTCCAAGGTGAGCATCGCCCAATCGGAGGCTGTCCGCCGTCAAAAAGAGGCCGAGGCGCTGCGCCTGGCCACCGCCGCTGAAAAGGTACAGGCGGCCAAAGCCCTCCAGGAAGCCTATGGGGCCCAACAGCAAGCCGAATTGACCCGCGCCAGTTTGGAAAAGGCATCCCAGGAAGCTGACGTCATTGTAAAGGCAGAGGTGGCCAAACGTCAATTGGAGATTGAGGCTGAAGCCGAAGCCGAACGTATCCGCCGTCAGGCCCGAGGCGAAGCAGACGCCATCTTTGCCAAGATGGAAGCCCAGGCAAAGGGCATGGAGGAAATGCTTTCAAAACAGGCCGCCGGTTTGGCGCGCCTTGTTGCAGCGGCCGGCGGGGATCCCAATTCGGCTGTCCAGCTGATGGTGGCCGACAAATTGCCTGAACTGACCCGCATCCAGGTGGACGCTATCAAGAACCTGAAGATCGACAAGGTCACGGTATGGGATTCCCTCAGCGGAAAAGACGGCCAATCCAATACCTCCCAATTCCTCGCGGGGATGATGAAGTCGGTCCCCCCTCTGGGCGAACTCTTCCGTCAAGCCGGCATGGAGCTTCCCGCTTTCTTGGGCAAATCCGTCCAGGAACCGGCTTCGGAACAAAAGGTTCCAGATGAGCCTTCCGTTTCCGGCGAGAAAGGAACTTCTTCTCAACAACAAAAATGACAGCATCCCTATCCTGATTTTTTAACAACAAAGGCAGCCTTCCTAAAACCGGAAGGCTGCCTTTTCTCATTTGGTTGGTATAGAGCTTGTCCGTTACGAACAAAAAACATGTCTGCCAATGCGGGTGATGATGGGGCGGGAGCGAATCCATTGGTTGGTGGCGGTAGTAGGATTATAGTAGTAGATGGCTCCGCCGCTTGGATCCACCCCGTTGAGGGCATCCTGAGCGGCACGGTAGGCTGAATCGGCCACCGGTTGCTCAAACTGACCGTCGTACAAGGCGGAAAATGCCCCTGGCTGATAGAGGACGCCTGCCAAGGTATTGGGGAAGGACGGGTGTTCAATGCGGTTCATAATGACCGCCCCCACAGCAACCTGTCCGGAATAGGGTTCTCCTCTGGCCTCAGCTGAAATCATGCGGGCCAAGAGATTAAAATCACTTTGGGAATATTGACCGTTTCCGCCGGCGCCTGTTTGTCCCATAATCCCCATGGCCTCTAAGGTTTTGGGGCCGGCGATGCCATCCACCTGTAATTTATTTTTTCTTTGGAAAAAGCGTACCGCCTCCTGGGTCTCGGATCCATAGATGCCGTCCACCTGGCCGAAGTAGTATCCCCAATTCTTCAGCTTGGTCTGGATTTGCCGCACCTCCGAACCCTGGGAACCGTATTTGGACAGCGCTTCCACCGACAGGCTGGTAACCGGTTGGTTCTGGCCTCCCACCATATGGACTATCCCCAGCATCAGCAGACTGACGCTGAATACCATGAGTACCCTCCAAAGGGTTTTTAACCGTTCCATTTTTTCAAAAGCCTCCCTTCTTGTTAAAAGTTTTTTCCACAGCAGGGCCATTTATCCGCAAATGGATTGATTCTGCTGTTTCCAATTTTTGATCGTTTGTTTTGCATTCTCTTTTTCTTATGTATATTGTGTGAGGGTCACCAATATATTCAAAAATGGATGAAAAAGAAAAAGGTTTGCCAGGGCCAATTTTGTAATTTTTTGTCTTTTTTGTATAAAATAAAAGCAATAAAAATCCATGTCTTTTGTATACGACTTATTGCGAAATGCGACAAGCAATGATACAATAAGATAAATAGGCCGCATTTGTGACAAAATGGCCTGACGAATCAATGCCTTTGGTCTTTCCTTCGGGAGGACGGCCTATTTTGATACTTTATTTCATCAAGAGGTGACGTTATGGCAATGCCGCGGGTGATCCGGGCTGCTGATGTCA